>QHOJ01000057.1 GCA_003218735.1 Verrucomicrobiota bacterium | reverse complement strand
CGCTTTGCCGCATCTCCTCAATGCGCACCAGATAGCGATCGTAGCAATCGCCTGCGCTGCCAATCACGACATCGAAATCGTACTCATCATAATCGAGATAGGGGTGCGTACGCCGCAAATCGTGTTCGATCCCGCTGCCGCGCAAGTTTGGCCCGGAAAGGGCATAGGCAATCGCGCGGTCCTTCGAAATGACGCCGATGTCCCTTGTTCGATCGACAAAAATGCGATTACGTGTAAGCAGTTTATCGCACTCGTCGAGGCTTGGAATGAATCCATCGAGAAAGTTTTTCAGCTGTGGAATAAAGCCTTCGGGAAGATCGCGAATTTGTCCGCCCACTCGAGTGTATGACGTGGTAAAGCGCGCCCCGGTTAGCAGTTCGAAAAGATTATAAAGTTTTTCGCGCTCGGTGAACGTGTAGAGAAACACGGTTATCGCGCCGAGGTCGAGAGCCATCGCGCCGATGCCCATTAAGTGCGACGAGATGCGAGATGTTTCACAGCAAATCGTGCGAATGGCTTTGCCGCGTGCCGGAACCTCCCAACCCATCAGTTTTTCCACTGCAAGCGCGTAAGCCACATTGTTCGAGAGTGGCGCCAGATAATCGAGCCGGTCAGTGTAAGGCACGAACTGGTTGTATTGCATATTCTCGGCGATTTTTTCGTCCCCACGATGCAAAAAGCCGATGTCCGGCGTGGCCTTGGTAATGATTTCGCCGTCAAGCTCAAGCACGAGCCGTAAAACGCCGTGCGTGGCCGGATGCGACGGCCCCATGTTGAGCACCATCTTCTCGCCAATATCGTCATCGGACCGATGCAATGCCGCGTCTGCGGCGACGACTCGCGTTACGGGGTCGGGTGATTCAATCTCACGTGTCGTGAAAGCCATAAGATCGACAAGTGTAGCTACGCTCCCGGCACCCGATCATGGCGCAAGCGTAATTTCGCTACGCGAAAATTTCGTTATCGTGCTTCTGAAAGAACGCGATTAACTAAATGTCATGGCCAAAAAAATCGCACTGCTTTTTGCCGGTCAAGGTGCACAAAGCGTCGGGATGGGGCGCGATCTAGTGGAGCAATTTCCTGTCGCGTCCGATTTGTTTCGAAGGGCGGATGAGATTCTCGGGCGGAAGTTGAGCGAGATTGCGTGGCGCGGGCCCATCGAAGAGTTGACGAAGACTTCGAATTGTCAGCCGGCGCTTCACGTTCATGGACTTGCTTGTCTGGCCGCATTACGCGAGCTAACGGGCCAGCGGGCTTGTCGTTAGGTGAAATGACTGCGCACGCAGCGGCCGGTACGTTTGATTTCGCAACAGGATTAAAACTCGTGCAGCGGCGTGGCGAATTGATGGACGAAGCCTGCGCCGTGACCTCAGGCGCAATGGCGGCGATGATCGGGGCAGATGAAAATGCGGTGCGCGGGCTGGCCGCAGATGCCGATGTCGATATTGCGAACATCAACGCTCCCGGACAGATCGTGATTTCGGGAGAACGTGCCAAAGTTGAAGCGGCGATTGGGATGGCAAAAGAGCATGGGATTCGCCGGGCAACATTGCTCAATGTTGCTGGGGCATATCATTCTCGTCTGATGGAGACTGCCTACCGAAAACTTGGCGAGGCACTTGTCGGTCTGTCGATAGAAACACCGCGCTTCGCTGTGGTCAGCAATGTTACCGGACGAGAAGTGAAAACGGCGGATGAAATTCGTCGAACATTGCAAGATCAGGTCGTCGGCACGGTCCGCTGGCTGGATTGCGTGGAGCGGCTTGCGGCGCTTGGATGCGATTTCTTTATTGAGCTGGGGCCCGGCGGCGTGCTGGCTGGTTTGTTGCAACGAACGCGAAAAGGCGCGGATGTCATTTCGGTGAGTGACGCGGAATCGGTGCGGAAATGCGCTGAGCGAGTTCACGGGTAGACGCCGCGCTGCGGCATCGGGCTGTCCATATCTCGACAATCGTATGTCGCCGCCGTAATTTCCGCGGATGACACTGGAGGAGCGTATCGACTTCGATTTGAAAGATGCCATGCGCGCAAAGGATGCGAGCAAGCTTGGCGTTCTACGAATGCTTAAGTCCGCATTGAAATACGCGGCGATCGCAAAATCCGGGGCGGAAGCCGAGCTGAGCGAGGCAGAAGCCGCACAAGTTGTGCGCAAGCAGGCAAAACAGCGCGAGGATTCGATCGAGAGTTTCGAGAAAGGCGGTCGTGCTGAGCTTGCAGCGAAAGAAAAAGAGGAATTGTCGATCTTGAATGCCTATTTACCGCAAGCGATGAGTTCTGATGAACTGGCCAAGGTTGTGCGCGAGACAATTGCGGAGACTGGCGCCACGTCGAAGGCGCAGATGGGCGGTGTCATGAAGGCATTACAAGCAAAACTGGCAGGCCGCGCCGATGGCAAAACGCTGAGCCAGGAAGTGTCGCGGCAACTGTCGTGACGCGTTAAGATTAAAACGTTAAATAGCTACTGGTTCCCCGCTTACGACCTTTTTAACGTTGTAACTGTCTAACCTCTTTTAGCGTTTAGCACATGCTCACGGCCATTATCGTCGCGGCGGGAAGCAGCCGGCGCATGGGCTTTGACAAATTGTTCGCGATAATTGCGGGCCGGCCGGTAATTGCGCACGCAATCAGCGCGTTCGAGCAGGCCAATTCCGTCGCCGAGATCATTGTCGTTGCTGGCGGAGATCGGCATGATGAAATCCGAAAGATGAGCCGCGATGAAAATTTTAAGAAAGTCCGATCAATTATCACCGGCGGCGAGCGACGACAAGATTCCGTCCGCGCTGGTCTGGAAAACCTCAACCCTGATGCTCGCTTTGTTGCGGTCCACGATGCCGCGCGTCCGCTTGTCAGTCCGGAGCAAATCGAGGGTGTCTTTGAACAGTGCCGGGTGGCTGGGGCCGCGGCCCTGGCCGAGCCGATTAGCGATACGCTCAAGCGCGCCGATGTCGATCTTATGGTCACGGCTTCAGTTGATCGACATCAACTTTACGCGATGCAAACGCCGCAGATTTTCGAGCGGGCGCTGATTGAAGAAGCTTATCGCGCCGTGTTTGCAGACAAAGTTTCAGTGACGGATGAAGTCTCCGCGGTCGAGCGGCTCGACCGCAAAGTTTTCCTTGTTTCGACCGAGGATTTTAATTTCAAGATCACCTACCCGCGAGATTTAGCGCTGGCTGAATTTGTTCTGAAACAACGAATGCATTAAGCAAGCATCGGATCGACAGGAACGAGCGGCCGAATGAGTTTGGCTATGGCGGGAACATCTTTGGGCTTAAAGCGACGACCGTGTCGTTTAATCTTTGCCGTTTCCAGTTTACTGACACGCAGAATGTGACCGTTTTTCCAAACCCAAGCGTTGGGATTGTAGGGACCGACACGGCGCGGATCGGTCCAGGTATGGATCGACAATAAATTTGCAGTCAGGACGGCGGCGATGTGCATTGGGCCGCTGTCCACGCTCACCACAAAGCGCGCGGCGCGAATAAGCCAGATCAATTGGAGGAGCGAAGTCTGGTTGGTCAACTCGATACAATTTTCGGCGGGCTCGATCTTGTGCTGCGATTGCCCGACAATGACTACGCGGGTGGGCAAAAGAGCGCTGCAGAATTCTTCAATCACAGCATTCGAGAGCGATTTGCCACCGCCGCGGGCAAAAGGGTGAAGAAGGATGAACGGCGGATAGTCATCGAAACGCGGAAGCGGGTCGCCCGTTGGGATTGGGCAGCGAAAAGACTCGCCGACGGTAGCGCCCGCGTACTCGGCCAGCTTTATATAACGTTCGACCGCGTGCGCGCGACGATCGACCTTGGCGACGCGATCGTAAAAGCAGCGCGAGCCCTCGCGCGCATCGCTCATTCCATAAATTTCTCTCGCCCCGCTGATTTTTGCAATCAGCGCACTACGCAAGAGTCCTTGGAAATCGAGCGCCAGATCGGGCTTTAGCAGTTTGGTTGTTTTCCACCACCGAAACAAATTCCCTGGCGCACCGAGCCCGCGAAATTCGCGACGGGGAAAAACGTGAACGTGATTGACATCCGAATTACCGCGGAGGAGTGGCGCGAATTCCGGGTTGACCACCCACGTGATCTTGGCATGTGGATGCGCGTCGCTCAGCAATGCCACTGCTGGAAGGGTGTGGACGACGTCCCCGAGCGAACTCGGTTTGATAATTAAAATTGAGTTCAGATTCCCAGAAGTAATCAGCGCCCAATCCCAAGTCGCTCGGCGAGCATCTGCGGCAGGCCGGCTTTAATGATCTTCTTTTGCGCGGTTGCCAGATCATATTTCGCGCGCAGTTGTTCAACAATGTGGTTACCGACGTCGTAAATGCAGTAGGCGGCGCGCCAATCTCCATCGCGTGGCTGTCCGACGCTGCCTGTGTTAATGAAATACTTCTTGGTCATCTCGATGCGAACGTGTTCGATTCTGTCCCGTCTTACGCCATTATCGTCACGAATAAATACCATGGGCACATGCGTGTGGCCGAAAAAACAAACCGTCGTGTGCTGATAGGTGAAGCTCGCGGCCGCGTCGAGATTGTTAAAGACATAGCCCCATTGCGCCGGCGTATCGAGTGTCGCGTGGACGATGGTAAAACCGCGCACCTGTTGCTGTAATCGCAAGCCGCGCAGCCATTCCTTGTCTTTATCGGTCAAATTGCCGCGCGTCCACTCGATCGCTCGCTCGGCGAGTTCGTTAAAATCGGTCGAGGATTCGAAAAGCGACGCCTGCTCGTCGTGGTTACCCTTCACGGTGGGGCAATCTATTTCGCGAATGCGTTCCACGCACTCATGTGGATTCGCATTGTAACCGACCACGTCGCCGAGACAAACAAAGTGTGTACATTTGCGCTTGTGCGCGTCTGCCAGCACCGCCTCGAGTGCTTCCAGATTGGCGTGAATATCACTGAAAATTGCGAAACGCATGATTGGCAGTTAAAACGTTAAGAAAGGTGAAAACAGGGATATAACGATTTAATGATTCGAGCCCTGTGACAATTTAACGTTCTTTTGCGGGGATTCGCTGGTCCTGTGGGATTTCGAGTTTGTCTTCGAGGAATTTCAAGCGCGTGATCAATGTTGGCAGCCGCTCCTTCTCGCCCTCGTCGTAGAGCTGGCGCAGGCGTTCATACGCTTCCCGCTCCCGTCCCTCGCAATAGGAGAGTTCGTAGGCGGAAAAACGCCTGTCGTACCTTGGCGCTCCGGGCAAGACTGCGGCCTTCGCAAAAAATTCGGAGGCGCGCTCATGCTCTTTGTATTTTTCCTTGTAGAGGCGGGCCATCGACTCGTAGAGCTGCGGCCGATCGGGATTATTTTTAATGCCGCGTTCAAGAAAATCTTTGCCGAGCGCAAAATATTCACGCTGTGCCTTGACGCGCAGCGAAAGGCGCGGCTGGGTTTGATCGTTCATCGCGGCCACGCTTGCGTTCCAAGCCATGTGCCATGCCGCCATGTCCCAGAACAAAATCGAGCGCGGTTGCAGCGTTGTGACCTGTCGGAACAATAACAGCACTCGGCCCCACTCGGTCTGCTCCCACGCGACATGCGCTTGAATGAAAAGACCATCGGCCACGATCGATCGAAAGCCGCTCAGCGCGGCAACGAAACCGAGTTGCCCCAGTTTTTCTCGAAGATCGAGATTAAATTCGACGCCGCGAAAATTTTCTTGTCGATGACTGACGGCGAGATCGTGCTCGATTGGCAATTTGATCGCCCCGAGCACGGTCAGAATCATGGACACGAGAAGGAGACGCGTCATAATTCTTTCCCGTAAAAGACGAATGCGGCCAGCAATGTGTAGATCGTGGTATAAAAAATTCCGAGCCCGGCTGTTTTTAGAAAGAGCCCGAGCGAAATCGCTGCTCCTGCGACGATATCATCCACCAGATTAAAGGCCTGCAGGTCTGGAAAGAACAGGGCGACAATTGCGAGGAAAATGCGTGTAACCCAGCCGCTGCTGTGTTCATGGAGCCAATATTCCCGCGCGGTCGCCTGCAAATGGCCGATGAAGTAAATGAAAACCATGACAACAACCGTGAAGATGTTTGTCGTCGCGAATGTCGATACAAATAGCGTGAGCGTCGCGAGCAAACAGGCTTTCAGGTAAATGATGACGATGCCGGGGAAGATGTCGATGTTGAGCGCGGAAGAGCGGATCGCGCGGAGAGCATCATCGACTTGTTCGCGAGGCGCTGCGGACATCTGCCGAAGCGCCATATGGAGCACGCTTTGTTCGCGCAGGTAGAGCACGGCGAGAAACACGGCGCTCATCACCAGAGTGCTGATCGCAAGCAGCAAGAGAACGCCGGCAATTTTTCCGAACAAATATTCGAAACGAGGCACCGGTTTGGCCAGAATGGTGTAAACGGTGCGGTCCTCGATGTCCTGGGGGATGAGCCGTGCCGTGGCGACGATTGCCAATAACGAAGTAAAGATCGACATCGCCCCGAGCGAGACATCTTTTAGGATCTGGAATTCCTGTTGAAACGTGAACTGCGCCATGAAGATGGAACTTCCGATCAACAGCAACGCGAAGAGCAGCAGGACGTAGAAAACTTTCAGGCGCGTCAGCTCAGTAAGCGTATTGGCCGTGATAGCACAAAGTCGTGTGAAAGAAAAAACACGATGCCGCGCGCTGGTCGCTGTTTCGTTGCTCATGATTCGGGACGCTCGGTGGTCGCGTCGAGAAACAATTTCTCCAGCGTAGTTGTCGATCTACGGCGCTCGATTAGTTTTGCATTTGAGCGGTTGATGAGGGATTCAATCTCGTCGACGAGACCGGAAGAAGCGTTGGCGACCACAAGCTCAGTTTGATTCTCGATCGCGATCAATTCTTCGAGGCGGCCTTCGCGCACGAGCACACCGCCCGCGAGTATGCCGACGCGATCGCAGATTTCTTGCGCTTGGGCGAGCAAATGCGACGAAAGCAACACCGTTATTCCGCGTCGCTTGAGATCGACGATCAAATCACGAATCTGGCGCGAGCCCGCTGGATCGACGCCCGCAGTCGGCTCATCAAGTACGAGAAGCTTGGGCTCATGAATCAACGCTTGCGCGAGCCCGATGCGTTGCAACATCCCTTTTGAATAAGTGCCAAGTCGCCGCTTACGCGCCTTGGTCAAGCCGACGAGCTCGAGCAACTCGTCCGTGCGATTTTTCAATCTGGCCCCTCCCAGCCGGCACAACCGGCCAAAGAAACGCAGCGTTTCCTCGCCACTGAGATATTTGTAGAAGTACGGGTTCTCCGGCAGAAAACCGACCGCTTCCCGGCTCTCAACCAGGCGACTGTCACGGCCAAAAATTTCTGTCCGACCGTGGCTCGCGGAAACGAGGCCGAGGATGATTTTGAGGGTTGTGCTCTTGCCGGAGCCGTTGGGACCAAGTAACCCGTAAACTTCGCCCGGTTCGACCCGAAGATTGAGATCGCGTACTGCGACAATCGAATGTCGATGAAGTGGAACCGGGAAAACCTTGGTCAGTCCCCGAATAGCGACGGCCGCATCAGTCATGGCGAATTTCAAAACCGCGCGCGGTGAGAGGTTTTTCTAATTTGTTTTCCGTTTGCTTGCGAATATGGGCGCGAAGTTCGCTCTCCGTGACGGCCTCGAGGAACGCGCGCACTTCATCCTCCTCTCCTTTAACCTGAAGTTCCACGCGACCGTCAAGCAGGTTGCGTACCCAGCCGGTGACGTCGAAACCCTTGGCTACGTGTCGCACCGACCAGCGAAAGCCGATACCCTGGACGTTACCCTCGTAAAATACCTGGAGCGAGATCATGCGGTGAGACCCGTTATGACGCTAACAAAGACATGAAGGCGCGAAAGTCTAGCTCGACGAAAAGCTTGCCCGAAGCAAGGCGTCGCTCCGGGTCTTACTTATAAGAGTAGACAAGGCAGAAGCTGCCCTCCTGCCCATCAATCAGATCGACCGAAACGAAGTACTGGCCGCTGTTTGCTGAAGCAAAGCCGGCCGCGGCTTTTTCCCCTGCATTATAACCCTCAGTCGTGATTCGCTTACCGCTCTCATCATAAACGCTTACGGCAATTTTTTTCGCTCCTTCGGTGGCGCCGACGGAGAACCAATACTGGTTTCCCGCGTACAGATTCACTGCGATGAGGGTGTGATCGTGTGGCTTGATCGTCCCACACCAATGACCATCGCGAATCTTGAACCCCTCGTTTGTAAATGCGCCGGCGACGTCGAGTGCGGTCTTGCGTGCTTGGACCTCACTCTCTGTCTCGGCGCGCGCGCAGACGCTGGCAGCGAGGGCAAAAACCCAAAACAAAATCGGCAAATGACGTTTCACTTCACCGGAGCCTTGTTCTCTATCTCGTCCATCACTTTTCCAACCGCTTCGTTGACCTTCCGCACTTCATCAACACTGGGTGCTTTACCGAGCGGGAAAGAAACGAGCTTTTCAATCCCAGCGAGTTGATCGCTCACATCTTTGACGAGCGGCTCGCCGCGAAGTTCCGGCGAGATATTATCAACTTTTGACTGGATCAGCCGGACGAGGGCAGGCTGCCGCAGAACTTTTGCGCTTTGTTCGTCATAATTTTGCATAATCGCTGCGCTGACCACCTGGGTTCCGCGAATCCAGCCGCCCAAAGTTACGAGGATGACCAAATCTTGATCGCTGTGCGATTGCATTGCCGATTTCACTTCGTTTTGTGTCGCTTCCAATTCTTCCTGCAGAGTGTCCCATTCGTTATTCTCAGCAAATTCGTTGATGCTATTGCCGCGACTGAGCAGGTTCTCACTTACTCCCAGCGCTTTCGAGAGCTTGATGATGTCTGACCCGATGTTTTTGACCTGCTGGCTGTCTTTGGCTTCGATGGCGATAAAACCATCGGCAATCAAGCCGCCAAGATTGAGTGCAATTTGCGCGCGATCGCGATATGTCATCGGCATTGGGCCGCGATACTGGCCTGACCAATTCGTTTTACCGGGCTTCTCGAGTGCCGCGAAAAGTTCGCCCGACGTCGGAATGCTGATCGAATCGGTTCTGACTGCCTTGGCCAGTTGATCAGCGGGCAGGCGTCCGGTCTCCGCTCCGGCCACTGCAAAAATGGCCCCCATCAAGCCGATCACACCGCATTTCGTCAAACGAATCATTAGTAGATTATCCGCGCCTGAACGAAATTACCAACCGGAAAGTCTGTCGCAAGAAAGAACCTCAACCAGCGTCGGCTATTCACCGGCGAAGCTTAGTTGAAGAGTACGTTGCCCGCGCGCATAATTGCCGCGCAATTCCTCTGCCTCGGGCTTTTAGATGTCAACGACTTCGATTCGCAATATTATCGGTCGCGAAATTCTTGATTCGCGTGGCAATCCGACGATTGAAGTCGATGTGCGCGTGGAAGGAGGCGCGCTTGGCCGGGCGGCGGTTCCAAGTGGAGCGAGCACCGGTGAGCACGAAGCATGGGAATTGCGCGACGGCGACAAGGACCGGTTCAGCGGCAAAGGAGTGAAGAAAGCTGTCGCCAGCGTTAACGACAGGATCGCGCCGGCCCTCAATGGATGGGATGCACGCGAGCAAACAAAGATCGACAACCGGCTGGTCGAGCTCGATGGCACGGCGAACAAGAAAAAACTTGGCGCAAACGCGCTGCTCGGCGTTTCGCTCGCAGTCGCGCACGCAGCGGCTTCCGCGGAAAATGTTTCGCTGTTTCGTTATCTCGGCGGGGTTGAGGCCAGAGTTTTACCGGTCCCCATGATGAATATTTTAAATGGCGGCGCACACTCTGACGCACCGATCGATTTTCAGGAATTCATGATTGTGCCACGCGGCGCGCCTACGTTTTCAGAAGCGCTGCGTTACGGGGCGGAGGTTTTTCAGTCCCTCAAATCCGTGTTGAAAGATCGACATCTTTCCACGGCGATCGGCGATGAAGGTGGATTCGCGCCGCAACTCGATTCCGCCGAAGACGCATTAGAGTCGATTATGAGTGCCATTGAAAAAGCCGGCTACAAGCCGGGCGAACAGATTTTTATCGCACTCGATCCCGCCGCATCCGAGTTTTATGACGCTGAAAACAACGTTTACGTCTTTGAGAAATCGGATGGTTCAAAGAAGACGGTCGAAG
>QHOJ01000235.1 GCA_003218735.1 Verrucomicrobiota bacterium | reverse complement strand
TCCTGAAAAGTCAATCATGCGCATGCGGGGTGAAATTGATCCAGAAATTGCGGCGCAGGAATATGAGAATCAGCTTGATCTCTTGGCAGCGCAGCGCGGCGAAGACATTTATCGGCACGACCTGATTCTGCTCGGCTTGGGCGACGATGGCCATACCGCGTCGCTTTTTCCGGGGACGGCTGGTCTTGAAGAAACAACGCGGCAAGTGATCGCGAATTTTGTGCCGAAGTTTAGTTCGTGGCGATTAACATTCACTTTTCCGCTCATCAATCATGCGCGGCGGATTTGTTTCCTGGTGAACGCAACAAAAGGCGCGGAGTTGATCGAGCGCGTTCTGCGAGGCGATCCACAGTTGCCCGCATCGCGCGTCGAACCCACTGCCGGTGACGTGACTTGGATTCTTGGCTTGTCCTCTTGAGAGGTCGTTGCTCAACGAACGCGACTTAATTTTGTAGCCCTTTGTCGCTGTCCCGGAAGCCAAGATCGACGACCCTAGCCGCATTCTTTAACGATTCGGCCCTTCAGTACTGCTCGCCCTCGTCTTCCTTTGGCGGTACGACGCGATCCTCAACCGCGTAAGCATGAAGCATGACTGCAATTAAGTAGAAAAAAAAGAGACCGGCACCGAAGCCAGCCGAGGCGATTGCAGCCAGAAACACGAAAATCCCGGCGGGAACCGCGCCGGCCATCCACAAGAAACCTGCGAGCTTGTGTCCTTTATAAATATGGCCCAGGCCGGGGATAATACTTAAAAGGACGGCTACGGCATCGCTCGCCTTTCCCTCCGCAGTCTCGGTGGCGCTTCGCGTCCAATCGCAATGATTGCAGCTTGTCGCATCCCTTGGCAACAAATGTCCGCAATACGGGCATGGTATTTTGTTCGCATCGCCCGGTGCCGGCTTGGCGGTTGGTGCGTCCGTGTACTCCACATTCATTTCGATCGGTTACTAAACGTCACAAGCCGCGCCGAATTCGTCAAGCAAACTTAAGACACCATGCTCGTAATCGGCAGTGCAAATTTCCCAAGACCGGCTCAATTTATCGCCGATGACATCACTCGCCGAGATAGTCCGATATACGGATAAATATTTGCACGTCCGCGAAATTGCAGAATGGTCAAATGCGTTAAACGGTCTACAGATCGAAAATTCGGGTCGGGTCACGAAAATTGGCGCAGCAGTGGATGTCTCCACGCGCGTTCTCAGCGAAGCGGCAAAGAAAGATGTCGATCTTTTGCTTGTCCATCACGGTTTGTTTTGGCCGGGTTTACAGCCGGTGACAAATGCGCTGCACCGGCAATTAAGAATCGCATTTGAAAACGACGTCGCGCTGTATAGCGCGCACTTGCCGCTCGACATTCATCCAAAGGTTGGCAACAACGCGCAACTGGCTGTGGCGCTCGATCTAAGATCGACCACTCCATTCTTGGAAGAGAAAGGACAACTCATCGGCTTGAAAACACGCACTTCCATTTTGCGCAATGAACTTTTACGCAAGCTGGAGAGGTCGTTGGGCGGGAAGGTCAAAGCGTTTGCGTTTGGTCCGAAGAGAATCAAAACGATTGGGATCGTTACCGGAGGCGCCGGCTCGGAAATTTATCGTGTCGCGCAGGAAAAGATCGACATGTTCATCACCGGCGAAGCGCCGCATTGGGCCGCTGTCGCCGCCGAAGAGCTCGGCATCAATTTGATTCTCGGAGGCCACTACGCTACTGAAACCTTCGGTGTGAAAGCGCTCGCTGCCCATTTGTCTAAGCGGTTCAAATTGCCGTGGGAATTTCTCGATTTCCCGACCGGACTTTGACGATCGAACTCATCGCGTGATTTTTTTGCTTTCGTAAATTCCGAGACGTTGTTGTTTGTTCGCCGATGACTGCGGCGCAAGAGCAGCGAGTAAGCACGCGGGCGACGGGGGTCGTTGGCATCGCGATTTTGTGCAGCCGCGTTCTTGGGTTGATTCGCGAGCAGGTGTTCGCTGGCCTTTTCGGTGCGGGAAGAAATCTCGACGCATTTTTAATGGCTTTCCGGCTGCCGAATTTACTGCGCGATCTGTTTGCTGAAGGCGCACTTTCAACCGCGTTCATTACTACGTTTTCAGGGAAAATAGCAACCGAAGGCGACGAATCCGCCTGGCGGCTTGCGAACAAGGTCGCGACCCTCACTGCCGTTTTTATGAGCGGGGTTACGCTGCTCGGTATCCTCTTCGCGCCGCAACTTGTCGATCTTCTCACGTGGGGAAGCTGGGACCCGGATAAAACAGCGCTCACGATTTTGCTCACGCGAATGATGTGGCCATTCATGCTGCTGGTGTCGCTGGCGGCGCTCGTGTTGGGAATTCTCAATGCGAAGCATGTCTTCGGTCCACCGGCGATGGCATCGAGCTACTTCAATCTCGGCTCCATCATCGGCGGCGTGACTATCGGTTGGTGGCTCGATCCGCATTTCGGCGCGCGTTCCCTCACCGGTCTGGCAATTGGAACGCTCATCGGCGGCGTTTGGCAATTGATCGCACAGTTTCCGTCGTTGCACCGCGTGGGCTACAAATATCGCGCCGATTTTCAATGGCGCGACGAAGGCGTGCGCACTGTACT
>QHOJ01000234.1 GCA_003218735.1 Verrucomicrobiota bacterium | reverse complement strand
TTCGTACGGGTTTGCGATCTTCTCGCTCTGTGCCTGGAAACTGAGCGAGAGATCGCCCGGCCCTTGTAAATCCGGCGTCACGATTTGGCTCAGACCTTTCGTCGTGGCCGAAGATGTGGAGGCACTTGCAAGAATCGCACAAATGATCGCGATAAGCGTCGCGGTTCCAATTTGGGTGTCTCTCGACTCGCGAATCTGCCTCTGCAAAATCTTCGCCATGCTGCCGCGAGTAAAACCGTTGCACCGGAATTTGTCGATTCCATGTTGACCCCGAAATCCGAAAGCTTTCGCGAGCGGGAGCTTTCGGGGTTGAACGCGCGACTGGCGACTCTAAGGTTACGGCGATGCGTGTGCTTGCCATCGACGCCTCTTTGCGCAACACCGGCGTCGCAATTGTCGATGCCAACAATGGCAGACCGCGCTCGCTCTATTTCGGGACCATTCACAACGCGAGTTCGCTCCGCTCTTCGTCATGCCTGCTTGCGATTCGCGATCGTCTCGCCGAATTAATTCGCGAACACGAACCGGATTGTTGCGCGATCGAGTCGGTCATCTATGTGCAAAGCTATAAGACCGCGATTGTGCTGGGAGCCGCGCGCGGGGCGGCCATTCTGGCGGCGGCGGAAAACGGCCTGGCAATTTTTGAATACGCGCCGAACCGCATCAAGCAGGCCACGGTCGGAACCGGCGCAGCCGGCAAACATCAGGTCGCGTTCATGGTCCGCGCACTTCTCGGCTTAACGGAAACACCCAATGCGGACGCGGCTGACGCGCTTGCGATTGGCTTGACGCATCTGCGCGCACAAGAAGCAGCGCGCCTGGGAGTTCGGGGCGGCGTGCAAATATGAATGTCGCCGAACCGAACGGAAGGAGCGGGGGGACCCAGCCGATTGAGGCAATCGGTTACCCTTCGGCCGCGAAGCCGGTCGATCTTCGCGTGCGTTGGCTTGGCCGAATGGAATTTGCCGACGCGCTCGTACTGCAGGAAGAACTCCTTGTGAAAAAACGGAAGGATCGCTCGCTGCGAGACGAATTACTTTTGCTCGAGCACGAACCAGTTTACACAATTGGCCGCACACCGGACAGATCCAGCTTGCTCGGTGCGGCGCATCTGCCTCATCCACTTTTTCCCATCAACCGCGGCGGCCAGGCCACTTATCACGGGCCCGGGCAATTGATGGGTTATCCGATTATCGATCTGCGCCGGTGCGGGCAGGATTTACATCGCTATCTGCGCTGGCTCGAGCAGTTGCTCATTGAACTTCTCGCGCATTACGGAATTGCTGCGTCGCGACGCGAATCGCTAACGGGCGTGTGGGTCAATCAGCGCAAGATTGCTTCCATTGGGGTGGGTGTACGCCATTGGATCGCCATGCATGGGTTCGCGTTGAACGTGTGCGGCGATCTTTCACCTTTTAATTACATCATTCCTTGCGGCATTAATGATGTTGCAATGACATCGATGGAAAAAGAAACGGGCAATATGTATTCGATGGTCGACGTTGCGAAGGCGCTTGAGAAACTAGCGTTGGATCGGATTATCGCTCTGCGCATCGCTCAAGAAAAACAACCGATGAACGTTTAACGAACCGAAAAAATGATCCCGCTCGAAGACAACGTGAGTGACATTATTGGCAAAGCGCAACGCGGCTTACGCATTTCCGATACCGAACTGGCAGAAAAAGCGCGAGTCAGTTCGCAAAAAATCCGCAAACTGCGGGAGGGCGATTTCGATGAGTTGGCGCTTTTGCGCGTTGCGCCGGTCCTGGGCCTTGCGGCGCGAGCACTTTGCGAGATCGCTAGGGACGAGTGGCACCCGAAAAAAATTGATGAACGGGACGGTCTCGCTCAATTCAACACTCATTATCACGGCATGGCCGTCAATGCCTACCTGGTCTGGGATCCCACGAGTCGTGCGGCAGCAGTTTTTGATACGGGCGCCGATTGCAGTGGAATGTTGCATTTTGCGAATAGTGAGCGGCTGAGTGTGAAACTAATTTTACTTACGCACGCACACTCCGATCATGTCGCGGATCTGCCCCGTCTGCNNNGAAGAAACTGGCGGGCAAGTTTTCGCTCCGACGCGCGAATCAGTTCCCGGCGCGGAACCAATCGATGAGGGAAAGCGTTTTCGGCTGGGCAAACTGGAGATCGACACGCGGCTGACCTGGGGCCACTCAACCGGCGGAATGACATATGTTGTGACCGGCCTTGGGCGCCCCATCGCCATTGTGGGAGATTCGCTTTTTGCCGGCTCCATGGGTGGTGGAAATGTTTCCTACCAGGATGCGTTGCGAAATAATCTCGAGAAAATCTTAACGCTGCCTGATGAAACGATCATTTGTCCGGGTCATGGTCCAATGACCACGGTTGGCGACGAAAAGATTCACAATCCTTTCTTTGCTGGACAAGTCTAACGATGTTTGATGTTTGATGTAAGATGGATGATGTAAGCTTGCGCGGTGGATAAACAGGAACTTCAACGCCGCACTAAGCAGTTCGCCCTGCGGGTTTTTAAATTAGTCGACGCTCTCCCGCATACGCCCGTTGGTCGCGCAGTTGCAAGCCAGCTCGTATGCAGTGCAACATCAGTCGGAGCGAATTATCGTGCCGCGTGTCGCGCGCGATCTCGCGCGGAATTCGCGGCTGAGCTTAGAACGGTCTTGGAGGAGGCGGACGGAAGCTTGTATTGGCTCGAATTGATTCGCGATGGAGAATTGATGCTGGACTCGAAAGTCTCTTTGCTGCTCACGGAAGCTGACGAATTAACTGCTATTCTTGCCGCTGGGCGAAAATCCGCCGCTTCAAATCGAACATCAAACATCGAACATCTTACATGAATATTGGCTTTGTCGGAGTTGGTCGCATGGGCGCAAACATGGCGCGTCGGTTGAAGGATCGACAATTTCATATCACCGCTGTTTACGACATAAACCGTGCGAGAGCGACGTCTATTGCGGCCGAACTTGGCTGCGCAGCGGGCCAGGATTTGTCGGAAGTTACAGCGGAATCCGACGTGATCTTTACGGTCGTGACCGATGACAACGCGGTGCGGCAAATTTTCAGCGCAACTGGCGACAACTTATTCGTAAATGGGCGCGGCAAGCTGTTCATCAACTGCGAGACAATTTCGCCGCGGGTGGAGATCGATCTTGAAAAGCTGGCGGAAGAGGCCGGGGCGCAAACGCTTGAAGCGTGCATGGCTTCGAGCATCACTCAGGCGCGCGAGGGCAAGCTTTATCTGATGTGTGGCGGAAAAGAAGAAGCTTTCCGAAAAGCTGAGCCGATATTGAAAGAGCTTGGATCCACGATTCGCTTCATTGGGAAAGCGGGCCAAGCGGCCAAAGTGAAAGCGTTGGTCAACATGGTGATGAACATCAACACCGCCGGTTTGGCTGAAGGGCTCGCGCTCGGCGCGGCGCTAGGACTCGATTTGGAAATGTTGAGACAGGTTTTTTCGCAAACCGGCGCGGCCTCACGCGTGCTCGAGACCGACGGCGAAGACATGCAAAATCGCGAGCACAGTTGCTTTTTCTCGGCAGCGCACGCGGCCAAAGACAGCGGCATTGCGCTCGATCTGGCGCGCAACATCGGTCTCGATCTACCACTCGCGCAGGCGACGAAGGAACAATATGACCGAATGGTGAAAGAAGGATTGGGCGAACTCGACAAGTCAGGCATTGCCGAGCTGACCTTCAAAGATCGACATAAACATTCCGGGGATCATGTTTGACTAGGGGCTACGGAACGAATCCGAGGGATGAAAGATCTTGCTCGACATCGAACACCTTGTGCATAAGCGCAATCGCTTCGCCAACGGTGAGATTTCGCCACCACCTCGTTGAAATGGTCGAGAGCCTAATTTCGCTCACCGTCAGGTGAAAGCCTCTGATACCTCAACCACAGCTAAATACCGAAAAAGGCGCACTTTCCCTCGAAGCCTTTTAATTCGAATTCGCCAAGCGAACGCGTCGAAACGAGTCCTTGCAGCTTCGTGTGCGCCGTTTCACTCAGGCAGCAAGATTCGCCTAACGAGCCAGCCAGTTTTTCCAGGCGGAAGATCAAATTCACTTCGCTTCCCATCAAGCTTTCCTCGCCCATCGATGCGATCCCGCCGATCGCAACTGGTCCGAAATGCACTACGAAGCGGAAGTCCGGCGCGCCTTTCTCCTGGAATTCTGTGAGCGCGGAGATCACCGCCACGATTTCTTCCCGAGTCGTCGCGGCGTCGGGCCAATAGGCAAGAAAACCATCGCCCAGATATTTGTTAATAATGCCGTGGTGGTTCTCGATGATTTCCTTGCAAGCAAAAATCCACGCTCCGAGAAGAACGTCCAAGTCCTCGCTCTGCATCCTGCGGCTAAGCGGCGTGAAACTGCGAATGTCCGCGACGAGAAGCCAGCAAGGAATGTTCTCGATTTCTCGCAGCGTTCGTTGCGTCACCGCGGTT
>QHOJ01000233.1 GCA_003218735.1 Verrucomicrobiota bacterium | reverse complement strand
CCAGTCGGGTTTCTTCAGGCTTCCCTCGCCGGTGTATTCGAAGAGCTTATACACCGGCGTTAGCAGCACGCCCGGTCCTTTCATGTTGAGCCGCAAATTGAAATCGAGTTTGTCGTCGAGAAAATGAATGTCGCCGTGGCCAAGCATACTGAAGAGCATGCCAGCAGCTTCGAAATCGTCGGTGTGAATAACACCCTCGTTGATCTGAAGGTTAGCGCCGGCTTTATGCGCGATGCTGTACCCGCTGCCAGGGACGATGTGGTTCAGAATTCCTGAAAGCGGGCCAAAAATAGGGATCGCAAATACATCGCCGTTGGTCACTTCCACCTTTCCGCGGCCACGCATGGTTCGCGGGTCGCCCCCGAGACCGGTGAATTCGTACGAGCCGCTGAGCTGCCCGTGCGTTGTCTTGTAGTTGTAGTACAAATCGGTCAGACGCGGGAAATCGATTTCGCCTACGGAAATATTCGCTCGATAGTGCGGATCATTTTTGGCCAGCGAGATATCGGCGTTTCCGCGCACCGCGCCGGTAAGAAGTGCGCCGCGGAGATCGACAATTTGTAAGCGATCGTTGGTGAAGAGTAATCGCCCGGAGACGCGATCGAAGGGCAACGTCTTTCCAAGAAAGTCATAATCCATTCCGTTGCCGCCATCAACCGTTACCTCGAGATGTGTGTTCTTGCCGCCCCGAAATTGATAGACGCCATTAGCGGTAACCGTGGGCGGGCGGCGAAACTTGTAAGGCGCAACGGTCTTCCAAATCTTGGGATCGATCCAAAAAATCGCCTCGGCCGGATACAGGTTGCTTTTGATATTTGAGACACGCACCTCATGTTTTTTAAAATCGTATGTGAAAGAGCCGGTGCCAATCCCTTCGTCGCGCACTACCCGGAAATTGTTGCAAGTGATGGCGCCGTCGGCCAAATGGAGGCTGGTATTTCCGCTGTTCATCCAGACACCGCGAAATCGAGTTCGATCCAACGTCACATTTCCGTCGCCTCGCCAATTCTCTGGATGATGGTCGGTCCCTTGGATCGCAAGATGAATCGTGGGTGGGCGCTGCCACTGCCAATCCCGGAGAAATTCATCCAGATCAGGAGAGGCGAGGCCGTGCACTGCGCTTGGAGCGATTGTGCTGTCGATGTTTAAGCGAAAATCATTTGGGGCATCGAAAAGATCGGCCCTGAGCTGGCCGGTTTGATGCCCGATGAGCACATCGCGGAGTAACACTCGTTCGCCATCCCAGGAAAAATCGGCCATAAAATCGGAGAACTGCATCGTTTTGTAAGCAAATTTGCCGAGAGTGACGTGACCAATGATCGCTGGACGAAGCCGATCCTCTCCGATGTTCGCCGAACCAGAGATTTCGACCAAAGGGGGAGAATAGAAGGCGACGTCTGCAAACGGCCCCGGTAATCCGAAGGCACGGAGGAACGCTTTTGGATCAATGCTGCTGCGGATTTGGAAATCGGCGCGATTGTCTTGCCGGCTCCAATCGGCGCTGCCTGCAAAACTACCCAGGGCATCATTCCATTCGCAGTGCGTGATCGTCAGGCGTTGGTCGCGCCATTCGGCGGCGGCGGACACGTTTTTCATTTCGTAATTGCCTCGTTGCGAGAGCTCGCCGCGCAGCGTCGCCTCCACTCGTGCATCCTCGATTTCCGCGACGTCACCGCTGATTTTTACCTGGAGCCAGGGAGGCGTGGCCGGAAAGCTAAACTTTTGCAGTTCGCTCACGACTCGTCCCAAGATCGACAGTCGTTTTTGCCACTCTTCCTGGGAAAGCGGCGGTGATGGCTGGTAATTGGCTCGCTTGATCAATTGTCCAGTCGCCGAAATCCGTATTCCGCAAAAAATTCCCTCCGCTTGGCTGACGTAGATTTGTTCGGGCGGAAAATAGACGTGGGCGCGGAAATCATTGAGCTGCGCCTTACCAGTATTCCCTCCAATACCTGTGAGTGGCAGCGTGATTTGCGCATCGCGCACGTCGAGAGCGTTGAGGAATGGCTCATGGTGGATGAACGCGGCGTAATTAATATCGAGGGAGATTTCGCTGATCAGAGCGAGGGTATTTTCACGGTTCTTGTAATCGAAGATGCGCACATCCTTCGCGACCAGACCGCGGAACGGATCGAGCGTTAACCTGCCGACAGAAGCTTCGACGCCGCGCTTGTGCAATTCCTCGACTACGCGATAGCGCCACTGCCTGCCGAAGCCTCGCTTTGCCAGATACCAGCCGCTGCTACCGAAGATCAAAATCGCGACGAATATCAGCAAGCGCGTTAGGATTGCGGCGACGCGGCGCGCCAAAGTCGATCGTCGAACTTGTTTACGCACGACGGGCTTCGGCGGATCGAGAGTCGATGGCATGGGTT
>QHOJ01000232.1 GCA_003218735.1 Verrucomicrobiota bacterium | reverse complement strand
TTTGGCGCACACACTTATGAACGCGTGGATAGGCCAGGCGTTTTTCACACCGAATGGATCGAATCCGATCAAAAGCCGGCTGAAAAACCAACAGAACCTAAAACGCCAGCGCCACATCACGCCGGGGAATAGCCGGGGCTGTAGCCGCCGCCCTGTGGCCGGCGCACGCTTTGCACAGCGAAGCGGGTACAGGTTTTAATGAAAATCGTGCGACTCGCTCCCGAGAAGTTGCTCGTGGCTAAGCGGCTTAATATCGCGCGTTTTGATTAAAACGACGCAATCGGAATTTTGCACTTCGCCTTCGATCAGCAGAAATGCTTCTTCAGTAATTAAAAGACGAAACCGCTCAAATAAATTTGGATCGATAATCGCATTCGAAACGCCGGTCTCATCTTCCAGACTGATAAACACAAATCCTTTCGCTGTGCCGGGACGCTGACGACAAATGACATTGCCGGCGATCTGCACTGTGGCACCGTGGCGTGCCTGCGGAAGATCGATCGCCCGCCAAATATTCGGCAGACTTTCACGTAGAAGTTTCATCGGATGTGGGCCAGTGGTGAGATTCATCGTCTCGTAATCCGCTTTCACGCGCTCGGATAACGTCATCGGCGCAAGGGGCGCCGTTGTAGAGGCGCTTGTGCCAAACGCCTGTTTTTGCGATTCGGCGTTTGACACAAACGCCGCTACAGCTCTGGAGGGTGTTAGTAAATCATCGTGCACCGTCTCTTCCACGTTCCACATCGCCGCGCGCCGATGCTCGGCGAAACAATTCAGCGCGCCAAGTTCGGCCAGCGTGCGCAATTCGTCTTTGGAAAGCGGAAGGCGCCGTTTAAAATCTTCGAGCGAATCAAACTGTCGATCCTGCCGCTGCCTAACGAGTTCATTGGCGTGTTCCTGCCGTAATCCGTTCACCACGCAAAATCCTAATCGAATTGTATCATCGGAAACGACTGCGCAATGCCATGTTGATCTTTGCACACAAACCGGTTGAACTTTGATGCCATGCCGGCGCGCGTCTTTGACAATCGTGGCCGGCGTGTAAAAGCCCATCGGCTGATTGTTGATAAGGCTCACGTAAAACTCCGGCGCGCGATGCACTTTTAAATATGCACTGCCATAGGCAAGAATCGCGAAACTAATCGCGTGCGATTCGGGAAAACCGTAAAGCGCAAATGAGCTGATCGACTGAATGATTTTGTCGATCTTGTCCGGTGCGATGCCTTTCCGCTCCATTGCGGCGCGCAATTTCACGCTCACTTTCTGCATTCGTTCCTCGGAACGATGAAAACTGAGCGCGCGCCGCAATTCCTCGGCTTCATTGCCGGAAAAATCGGCCATAATCATCGCGATCTTGAGCATTTGCTCCTGAAACAACGGCACGCCAAGCGTGCGGCCCAGCACCGGTTCCAGACGCGGATCGAAATATGCGACCGGTTGGCGTCCGGCGCGGCGCGCCAGATAGGGATGTACCATATCGCCTTGGATCGGTCCTGGACGAATAATCGCCACTTCAATCACTACATCGTAAAAACATTTCGGTTTCATCCGCGGTAGGGTCGCCATTTGCGCCCGGCTCTCGATTTGAAAAACACCGATCGTGTCGGCTTTCTGCATGATTTCGAAAGTCGCGGCGTCGTCTTGAGGAATGTGGGCAAGATCGAGCGGGCGCCCGCGCTTACGGCAAAGCTCAAACGCATCCTGCATCACCGACATCATCCCGAGCCCAAGTAAATCCACTTTCACGATGCCGAGATCTTCGCAATCATCCTTGTCCCATTGTGCGACGACGCGCCCAGGCATCGATGCGTTCTCCAGCGGCACAAATGAGCTCAGTTTATTCTGACAGATAATCATCCCGCCAGAATGCTGGCCGAGATGGCGCGGCAAACCGTAGATCGCACGATACAGCCGAACAAATGCCGGCATGCGTGGATGCGCTTTAGGTAAACCCGCTTGTTCGATCTGCGATTCGAGCTCGAGCGTGTGCGGGAAATCGCCGTTTGCAAAAAGATGCGAAAAGCGATCCAGAATAGTCGACGAGAAATTGAGCGCTTTGCCGATTTCCCGTGCGGCGCTGCGCCCGCGATAACTGATTACATTTGCTGTCATCGCCGCGCCGTGTTTGCCATAGCGACGATAAATTTCCTGAATCACGCTTTCTCGCCGATCACCGCTTGGAAGATCGAGATCGATATCGGGCCAGCCTTTCCGACTCTCGTTTAAGAACCGCTCGAAAACCAAATTGTTGCTCACCGGATCAACTGGGGTGATCCCGAGACAATAACAAACCGCGCTGTTCGCAGCGCTGCCGCGGCCTTGCACCATAATGTTGTGCTCGCGACAGAAATTCACGATGTCCCAGACAATCAAAAAATAGCCGGGGAAGCCGAGCTTGGTAATGAGCGTAAGTTCTTCTTCCAGCTTCTGTTTCACCGCGCTGCTGATCGCGGCATAACGTTGCTGCGCGCCAAACCATGTGATCGTGCGCAGGAACGAATCCATGTCGTGCCCGGCTGGAACGGGAAATGATGGAAATTCGTAGCCGATGTTCTCGAGAGAAAACGTCAACCGCTCGGCCAGCCGCGACGTGTTTTCAATCGCTTCGGGCAAATCGCGAAAAATTTCGCGCATTTCCGCATCGCTCTTTAGGTGCCGCTCGCTGTTCTGGGTCAGCAATTTTCCTGCAGCATCGAGGTGAGTGTGTTCGCGAATACAGGTGAACACATCGAGAACTTCGTGGCCGTAAGGCTTCGCGTATTGAACGCCATTCGTGGCCAAGAGTGGCAATCGATAATCATTC
>QHOJ01000231.1 GCA_003218735.1 Verrucomicrobiota bacterium | reverse complement strand
GAACAGCTCCTGCAGGTCTTGCACCCACTCGAAGTAGGAAACGGTAACCCCGCCCGCGTTGGCCAGCACGTCCGGAATCACCATGATGCCGCGGTTATGCAGCAACAAGTCGGCATCGGGCGTGGTCGGCCCATTCGCCGCCTCGGCTACAATGCGCGCCTTCACGCGCTCCGCATTTTGCATTGTGATCTGGTTCTCAAGCGCTGCGGGAATCAAAATGTCGCACTGCAACTCGATTAGCGCCTCGCTTGAAATGACCTCTGCACTCGGGAAGCCCAGGACAGAGCCAGTTTTCGCCTTGAAGATCAAGAGCTCTTCTACGTTCAGGCCTGCGCGGTCTAGCACGCCGGCACGAGAATCGCTGACCGCTATGACCTTCGCTCCGTCTTTCGCTAGCAGCTGCGCGGCGATGCTGCCCGCATTGCCGAAACCTTGAATCGCAACCGTCGCGCCGCTCAGGTTGATGCCCAATTCTTTGCATGCTGCTCGGATGGTAAACAGGCACCCGCGGGCGGTAGCCTCGTTGCGTCCGAGGGAACCGCCGAGGAATAGCGGCTTGCCGGTAACTACGCCAGGCGCGCTGCTGCCGTGGGTCATGCTGTAGGTGTCCATGATCCAAGCCATAACTTGCGCATCGGTGTAAACGTCAGGCGCGGGAATATCTTTGTCCGGCCCGATCAACGGCGAAATCTCGTACGCGTAGCGCCGCGTGAGCCGTTCAAGTTCGTTGTGCGAGAGCTTGTGAGGGTCGCAAACAATGCCGCCTTTTGCGCCTCCGAATGGGATGTTGACGATGGCGCATTTCCAAGTCATCCATGTTGCTAGCGCCCTTACTTCGTCGAACGTGACATTGGGATGGTAGCGAATGCCGCCTTTGCACGGCCCACGCGCGCTGCTGTGTTGCACGCGGAAGCCTTCAAACACGCGAATGGAACCGTCGTCCATCTTCACGGGAAGGGACAATGACAAGGCCCTTCGAGGACGGCGCAACACCTCGCAAAGTCCAGGTTCGAGGCCGCATTTTTCCGCGGCGTAATCGAATTGACGCATTGCGATTCGAAAAGAGTTGAGGTCCTCTTTCACAGGAACAGTTGTGATTGGAACAGTGGGAACAGGAAGCTGAGTCGACATGGACTCTCCTTTCGCCCGTTCAATTCAAGCCACGTCAGCGAGCTCCATATCCAGCAGTTGCAACTCTTCACCACCAATCATCTCGGTATGCGGATGTCCGCAAGCCGGGCAGGAACAATCGGCCGGCGAGGCTTCGAAGTTATTGCCGCAATTCCGACAACGATGCCGGACGGGCAAGACCTTGACGGAAAGCTGAGCGCCTTCCGCCACCGTGCCTCGGGCTACAACCGCAAAAGCCGTTTGCAGGCGATTAAGGTCAAGCACGCGGCGTCCGCCAATTGCGAGATGAACAGTTGAGATTCGAGTTGCTGAGTTGCGATACGCCGCGTTATCAACCGCGGCCAGGACCTGACTAGCGACTTCGTGTTCGTCCATCACCCCACCTCCAGACCGGAGATCTCTCAGGGGCTTGTGTGAGGGATGTGGGCGGGGATCCGGCCCTCACTCCAGAATCCGTTTGAGTTCTACACCGGACGGAAGGCCGAAGTCAATACAGGGATTATGCCGTAAGGAGATGATCAGTTTGCCGGTGGCGCAATGCCTGTTTCTGGCGGACTCTTAAGCTCCCGTAGCGCGCGTTGAGTAGCGTTCCACCCTTTGGTGTTTCTCTTTGTATAGAACGGCGCGTTGAGGTCTGCGTAGAAGGCGAAGACGTTTGCCCGCAAGTCCGCGGTCGGTTGCAGGTAGTGCTTTGCAGCCAGGTCTTTCACCAAGTGCTCATAAGTCTTGTCCGCGAGAGAATACTCCGCCGCGCTGGTGGCACGTCCAGTATCGCAGTCTAGGTCGGGCAATTCAAAATTGCCCCGTCGGACCTGCCGCAGCAATGAATTGTAGTTATCAAGGGTTTGATTGACGCTTTTGATGTACATGTCTTCAGCTTTCGTGCTCGGCACCTTGAAGGCCAGCGCCCTGGCCGGACCGACCTTAGGAATGACCCGCAAAACGAAAGCCAGTACGCGCTCTGGAAACCCCGGCTTACGGTATCCCCTTCCCCATTCCTTCTCGTAATGGGTGCGAGAAAGGTGATAGCGAAATTTTCGCTGATCGAAATTTGGCGTTTCGCGCACCAATTCTTGGCGCCGATTCAGCAACGCCACCCTGGTCATCTCTGGAACGAACTTGCTCACCGCGCGGCGGAAACTGCCGATGGCAAGATCTTCGTCGCCGCCAAGTACTTCGTCAAGGCTCAATCCGTACGTCTTCTGAAAGGCTCGTTCCAGCAACGGCGTAGCTATCTCGAAGCCGATGAAGTCATGGTATCGGTCAGACGCATAACGGTTCTTGGCTACTTGGGCCATATCGAATCCGAATTCGGTGCGGATATGCGCCTTAGGATCATTAGCGTAAGTGACCTCGTCTCCATACTTGGCACGAAGTTTGGGAAATTCCAGAGCTACCACTTTGTTGACCACGGGGTGACCCACGTTGTCGGAAGAGTAATGCGCGAGCGCTCCCAGGGCGAAGGCATATTCGTTGATGTCGGAAGATTCGGTCAGAAGGGCGCCCACGAAATCTCCACTGCGGACATAATGCAATA
>QHOJ01000230.1 GCA_003218735.1 Verrucomicrobiota bacterium | reverse complement strand
GGCAGGCACGATGAATTGCTCGCCTTCGGCGGAAAATATACCCGGCTGTGCGAGCAAAGTTTGCTTGAAACCTCGCCGCAGCTTGATTTGGAAACGCAGCCGGAAATAGAGACTTTGCCAATCCCCGCTCCCGACGAGCAATTGCCTGTCTAAGTGGCCGGCCCGTACCCTTTGCTGTGCGCGGCTCTGCCGTTAATCAGTTGGTCGGCGAAGCTGAAGGCGCGGGCGATGACGAAGTTGGAATTATGATGGTCTGTCCGGCCTGTAATTTACGTCCGTCTTCGATATTATTGGCCTTTTGCAATTCGTCGATAGTCACGTGGTACATCTTCGCGATGGCAGTGAGCGTTTCTCCGCGCGCGACCGTATGCGTTGTCCCATTCATCGGGTGCGAGGCAGACTCGCCCGGAGCCGCAGCCGCAGGAGACGAAGGCGTATTCTCTTTTTCTCCGATCATCACGCCCGGACGAATGTGCGAAATCTGCTGTTCCAGCTTAAGAATTTCCTGAGAGAGAGCGTCGATCTTCGCGTTCTGTTCGTCGATTTTTTTTGCCAACGCTTCAA
The DNA here is from genome assembly GCA_003218735.1 of Verrucomicrobiota bacterium. Taxonomy (GTDB): domain Bacteria; phylum Verrucomicrobiota; class Verrucomicrobiia; order Chthoniobacterales; family UBA10450; genus Udaeobacter. Next base: position 1,307 of record QHOJ01000230.1, on the reverse strand, counting down.
GTTGCGGCACATCGGAAGGCTTGGGGGATTCCGGCGATGGAGTCTGGGCTGAAGCTGTCGAAAGCAATGCGAAACCACAAAAGAGCGTTGCCAAAAAAGTAGCAGCCAGCTTCATCATCAAATTTTGGCACCAGCGGCTGTGTCTGGCAAGCTTCTGGAAATGAGGCGCCAACACGGCGCGCAGCTTGCCTTTCCGATTTTTGCCCTTAAATTTTTCCATGCCTGAGCGCATCCAAAAGCCAGTCGATCCGGTTCCGTGGGGCCCAAAGCAAGGCGATGGCGGGGGGCCGCGTTCGCCGGATGTCTCGAGGCCGGACACTAAAGATCTTCTAAAGAAAATGCGCAAGGTCGATCCCAATCAGTCCAAGCGCTATCGCCAGCGCACTGGTCAATAATGGAGTCGCCCTTGGTGAGGCCTGACCAGACTTTTTCTGGCGCGGCTGACGATTTCCCCACGCTTCTACGACGCAAAGGGCTGCTTGGTCCAGCGGCGATTGTTGATCCAGTTGGACCGGTAGGAAAGCTACAGCAAAGAAGTTGGGAGCCGACGGAGGCGACCACAATTCTTGCTTTCAAATTTTCAGGTGGCGTGCTCGTGGCTGGCGATCGGCGTGCGACTTCGGGCAACACCGTTGTTTACGATCGCGCCGACAAAGTTTTGGAAATCGATCGCCACTCGATTATGGCAATCGCCGGCGTGCCGGCGACGGCCTGGGAAATGGCGCGCGTGCTCGAACATTCATTCCAATACTTTCGGCGGACGCAATTGCAGGAAATGAGCGTCGATGGAAAGGTGCGCGCTCTTTCCAAGCTACTGCGCGACAATTTCGGATTTGTCATGCAAGGCGTCGGAATGGTCGTCCCGATTTTCGCGACCTACGATTCCGATCCAAAACCCGAGGCACGGCTCTATTTTTACGATGCGATGGGGGCACAGTTTGAAGTGACCGATTACGCCGCAACCGGCTCGGGATCGCCCGCCGTGCGCGGCATTCTTTATTACGAAAATAATTGGGGCGCCAAGCCGCTGAAAAAATTGAGCGAGGACGAAGCGGTATCGATCGCGTTGCGCGCGCTCGATACCGCCGCGGAATCCGACACGTCGACTGGCGGGGTGGATCGCAGCGGGAAAATTTACCCGCTCATCAAGATCGTGTCAGGCGAGGGCATCACGACCTTGCCCGAGACAAAGATCGCTGCCGTCTTCAAGAAAACAGTTGCATGATCGAGGAGCCGTATCGTTGGGTCGAAGCGATCGCAAACCGTCGGGAGTACATCGAGGCGCAGCTCGCTTCCGGCAGTCCGAT
>QHOJ01000239.1 GCA_003218735.1 Verrucomicrobiota bacterium | reverse complement strand
CCGCCAATAATGTGCGGCTCTGGTTTCAAATACCAGGGAAATGGATTGGCAGTTTCAAAGGCAAACTGGAAGACGCGCTCAAGGTCGCGCATCGTTTCCGCCGAGGCATAAACCGGCATCGAGCCGCGCGCATGCGAGAAACGCCGAAGATCGTCGAAGCCCATGATGTGATCGGTGTGCGAATGAGTGAAGATCACCGCATCGACAATGCGGATATTTTCACGCAGTGCTTGCGTCCGAAAATCGGTTCCCGTATCAACGACCCAGGAACATTCCGGCGTTTCGACATAAATTGACGAGCGCAATCGTTTGTCGCGCGGATCGGGAGAACGACAAACCTCGCAATCGCAGCCGATCATCGGAACGCCCTGTGATGTGCCGGTGCCGAGAAAGGTGAGCGTGAGTTGAGAGCCTTGTCCGCCAATCGGACGGACTCGTCCCGTGGCGAGCTCACGAAGGCTTTCGGAGTTGTGAGTTGAGATCGGAATTGGCAAGTTGGAACTCTCAACTCTCAACTAATAACTCTCAACCCTTCCGATGGCCGCCGTTCTGAATCTGCTGCGAATTAAGAATCTCGCGCTCGTCGAAGAGCTCGAATGGCAGATGACGCCGGGGTTCATCGCTGTCACCGGTGAGACGGGTGCGGGCAAATCGATCATCATCGGCGCGCTCCAACTTTTGCTCGGCGAGCGCGCGGACAAATCACTCATTCGAACCGGGGCCGATCTCTGCACAGTAGAAGCAGTTTTTAGCGGAGACGATCTGCAAAAATTAAATCCGCAGTTGATCGAAGCAGGCGTTGAAGCGTGTGAAGGCGATCTCATCATCAAGCGCGCGCTTTCTGCGAGCGGCGCAAACCGGCAGTTCATCAATGGCTCGCCGACCACCTTGTCGATCTTGAAAAGTCTTGGCGACGAGCTAGTCGACCTTCACGGGCCGCACGATCATCAATCGTTGCTGTCGCGAGACAAGCAGTTGGAGTTGCTCGATTCGTTCGCGCGGGCAGGCGGGCAGCTCGACCAATATCACAAACATTACCGCCAACTGCAGACGCTGACGGCAGAACATGCCCCATTGGACACGGCGGAGACGGCGCGCGAACAAGAGCTCGATCTGCTTCGGCATCAGATCAATGAGATCACTGCGGCGAATCTCGTTGCGGGCGAAGAAGAAGAAATCGAGAGCCGCTATAAGCTCGCAGCTAATAGCAAGCGGCTCATTGAGCTGGCGAGCGCGATTGTGAACAAACTTTCGGAAGCAGATGGTTCTGTACTTTCGCAACTGGCAGAAACGCAGCGATCGCTGCGGGAACTGGAAAAGATCGACAACTCCATCTCGCGATTCTCCTCAGCGCATGCGACGGCAGTTGTCGAACTGTC
>QHOJ01000056.1 GCA_003218735.1 Verrucomicrobiota bacterium | reverse complement strand
CGACACCGACGGTTTCTACGGTCGAAGTTATTTCGCCGCTACTGTCGGCATCGAGCGACGGAGCGCTCGATCCACCTCGCCGTTTTAATTGCGCTTGCAATGTTTTCTCGAATGCGACCTGATCGGGAGCCGACTCGCGAATGTCGAGCTGATAACGGCGAGAAATATGTTCGGCCACATTGTCGATCTGTAACTGTAACTGCGTTTCGCGAACCTGATGTTTCGACCGCGCATCGTGCAGCTCACTCAACGAGTTTCG
>QHOJ01000055.1 GCA_003218735.1 Verrucomicrobiota bacterium | reverse complement strand
CTTTTTCCCGCGCCGCTTCGACGGCGCGCTGTTGTGCCTGTTGCGATTCCAACTGCACGCGCTCGGCTGTCAATTCCTGATCCAACTTCGTAATACGCTCGTCCGCGACTTCGATTTGTTGCGCAAGCGTTGATTGCTCCGAGCGGAGGTGCTCGATCTTCTGTTCGATTTCGTGTAATTCCCGCTCGAGGAAGAGGATTTTGTTTTCGGAAAGGGATTGCTCTCGATCGGCAATCTCGTGGTGAGCCCGGATTTCTTCGAAATCGCGCCTTGTCTTTTCGAGTTGCGTACTTGCGTCGTCACGTTCGCGAAGTAACGCGTCACGTTCCTGGCAGATACGGGAATATTCTGCGCTTAGGGCAGAGATCCGTGCTTTGCGCTCGAGTAGTGAATCAGCCGACGCGTCACGGCTGCCGCCAAAAACAACTCCCTCGGATGAAACAAATTCACCGGCAAGCGTTGCGGCCGCCAGGTCGGTTCCATTTTTTTTGAAAGCCAAGGCTTCATCGAGACTACGGAAGATTGCGACATTATGGAGGAGTCGCGTCACAAGTGACGCAAGCGAATCTGGCGTTTTCACTTTTTCGATTGCCCAGGCGAGGGCAGTTTGCGGAAGCGCTGCGTCAGTTCGCGTAGAGGAGCTGAAAAACTTCGGAATCGCCAACGCCGCGGGACCGAGTTTCTTTTCAGTTAACGTTGCCATGATTTCAGGCGCCAAATCAACGTCTTGCAGAACGATCGCTTGCACATTTTGACCCAGCGCAGCTTCGATCGCCGCGATATAGTCCGGATCGACATCAAGATTTGAGGCAAGAGCGCCTGCGATCGCCGGCTGGATGCGCAGGGGATTATCAAGACCTTTAAGCACCGCTTGTGAACCTTGCGCCAGACCCTCGCCTTCCTGGTCTAGCTGACGCAAAATCTCAAGGCGCGATTCCTTTTCCGTCAGCGCACGCTCAATCTCGACGAGTTTTTTTTCTGTTCCCGCCAGAAGCTGCTGATGCTCCTGGAATTTTTCCTCTGCGGAGCGTGTCTTGTTTTTCAGACGATCGGAATTTTTTCGTGCGGTTTCCCTCGTCGCGCGCGCAGCGCTGATCTGTTTCTGGATCTTATTGCGAGTGGCGTGTGCATCTGAAATCGCGCGGTCCAGATTCCGCCGGTTTTCCTCAGTTGCTTCCCGGCGGATGGCAATTCCAGAACGATCGCCTTCTAAGTCGCCAATCCGGACTTCGTTTTTTGATGTTGCCACCCGCAACTTCTCCAGCTCTGCCTCGTGCTTCCTCCGCTCGGCGCGAAGTCTCGAGATCAACTCAGTAAGCTTTGCGAATTCCGCTTCTTTGGCTTGGAGAACCCCATTTGTCTTTTCAATCAGTGCATTCGCGCTCTGTAATTCTTTTTCTTGTTGAACCCGCTTTGCCTCGGCGACGGCAATGTCTTTTCGGAAGCGCTCAATCAGCCCGGTCAGTTCACCGGCGTGTTGACGATTTACCTGAATTCGATTTTGATGCGCTGTAATTTCGCTTTGCAAATGCTGTAAATCGCTCCGGCCATCGGCGATTTGTGTGTCGATCTTGTCCAGAGCGATTCGCCGTTCGGCGAGTTCGCTTTCGCTCATGTCGATCTTGGTTCGGATTTCTTGTTCGGATTTGTGGACACGCGCGATCTCTGCGCGACATTGGGCAAGTTCGGTCTCGAGCGACTCGAGCTGCTTGCGCGAGTGATGCGTATCGAGAGTTCGCAGATCGGCGAGCAATGTCTGGTAGCGTCGCGCTTTGCCCGCCTGCCGCTGCAACGAGCCGATCTGTCGCTTCACTTCTTTAATCACGTCGCCGATGCGCAGGAGATTTGCCTCAGTGGCTTCCAGCTTGCGCAGCGCCTCGCGTTTCTGGTTTTTGTATTTTGTGATTCCAGCCGCTTCTTCAAAGACCGCGCGGCGATCTTCCGGACGCGAGCTCAAGACCATGTCGATCTTGCCTTGTTCCATCATTGAATAAGCGGCGCGCGCCACACCGGTGTCGGCGAAAAGACTTTGAATATCCCGAAGTCGGCATGGGGTCTTGTTGAGCAGATATTCGGAATTGCCGTCGCGATACACGCGGCGCGTTACGCGCACGTCGTGCCAATCAACATCCAGCTCTCCTGCGCAATCGGTAAATGTAAGAGAAACCTCAGCAAAGCCGACAGGCTTGCGCGTATCGGTGCCATTGAAAATGACATCGGCCATTTCATCGCCGCGGAGCGACTTGGCGGATTGCTCCCCGAGCACCCAGCGCACGGCATCGAGCACGTTCGACTTGCCGCAGCCATTCGGGCCGACAATGGCGGTAATGCCCTCGTGAAAGCTGAAAATCGTTTTATCGGCGAACGATTTGAAGCCAAGAAGTTCGAGCGACTGTAAATGCATGCCCAGGCCGAAATATCGGCCTTGGGAAGTGAATATAAGGAGGTTCTGCGGGTTACAAGTCAAAAATCACACAATTTGAAGGGGTTGGCGAGCACCGGAATACACTATATTGGGTTTATCTAAGCGGCTGAGTCTGATTTGGCCCGAAAAAACTGGCGGATGAGAAAGAGCAGTGACGCACCTACAAGGCACGCCGCTGTGAACGCGAATTCCTTTCGCGTTGCATGCGCCAGAATCCAGATGATCACGGCGATCGCGAGGATCGGAATGAGCGTCGCGCCGGGAAACTGAAATGGCGTGCCATCGCTGCGAAGATCGCGTCGGTTCAATTCCAATGCGGCCAGACAGCAAAGAATATAGAGCAATAGTACCGCCATGTTGGAAAGGACGGCGAGCTCTTGAAACGTGGACCAAAACGAAAGCGCAAACGCGACTGTGGCATAGGTGGCGATTGCAACATCCGGCGTGCGAAATCGCCGATGCACGTGCGCAAACCATTTCGGAAGAATGCCGTCCCGTCCAAAAGCAAAAACAATTCGTGGCGAACTTAAAATATCACTCGTCGCGAAACCGAATGCGGAAACTGCCAAACCGGCGAGCATTAATACTCGTCCGGCATTCCCCAGAAATCGTGTCGCTGCTTCGGCCAACGCTGCTTCGCCATATTTTCCGAGTTCGTTGCCCAGAACACCCGAGGCCACGAGTTGAATCATAATGTAGAGCACAGTCGTTATTCCGAGCGCGGCAAAAATTGCGCGCGGTACAGTACGCGCGGGACTTTTGATTTCTCCGCTCGGCACCAATGCGACCTCCACGCCGACGAAAGCGAAGATTAACTGCAGAACGCTTCTACCAAGCGGGCCGCTACTCGGCCAACCGGGCCATGCCAGTGCTTCGGGCCGGAGAAAAAACATTCCCGCGACAATGAAAATAAGTAACGGAGCAAGCTTGATCAACGTGACCGCTTCGACTGCGCGCGCCCCGGTCCGCACACCACGAATATTGATCACTGCGAGAAACAGGAGAACAAACAAAATCACCACGAGGCGTCCGATTTGCGTCGCGAGGAGCGGGATCAATCCTGCCACCGAAGTGGCAATAAGCTGCACGATTCCGGAAATGGCGAGTATCGCAGTCAGGAAATAAAGAACGCCGGCCAGGAATCCGACGTAGCGGCCAAAGGCAACCTCGACGTAAGCGTACAGCCCGCCGGTGAGCGAAACCCGGCTGCCTGCCATCGCAAACGAAGTGACAAATAAACACATTGCCAGAGCGCAAATGATGTAGGCGAGCGGCGAAGCCGCGCCGAGCTGAAGCGCGACTGCGGCTGGCAATGCGAAAATGCCCGCGCCGATGGTGGAGTTCACGATATTGGCGGCAAGACCCGGAACACCAATCGCGCGAATCAAACCGGCTTCTTCTTTCGGTGCGGAAGGCCCGGGCATGGGCGCACGTTGCGACACACAGACAAACACGACAAGCTCATTTCTGATTCGTCCTGTCTAATTCAGAGGCAAATGCGCGAAAGTTGGTCTAACATTTCTCCCATGCGCCAAAATTATCTTGAAGATTTTTATTCGTTTCTTCGTTTTCCCAGCGTTTCTACTGATGACGCTTACTCAGAAAAAGTAAGCGAATGCGCCGATTGGGTCGCAAAAAAGCTCACGAATATTGGTTTGGAGACGCAAGTTGTTCCGACACCTGGTCATCCCATCGTTTGGGCCCGCAACAACCATCGACAAGGGCGTCGCACGATTTTGATTTACGGTCATTACGACGTGCAACCGCCCGACCCGTTGGAGTTGTGGGATTCCCCGCCGTTCGAGCCCGTTCTGAAGGACGGCTACGTTTTTGCGCGCGGCGCTACCGATAACAAAGGTCAGATTCTTTCACACATTCTCGGCATTCAAGAGACGATCGAAGAAGATGGCGAATTGCCGGTCAATCTGCATTTGGTGATCGAGGGGGAAGAAGAAATCGGGAGCGCGAATCTCGGCAATTTTCTAAATCAAAACCGCGATTTGCTGAAGTCTGATGTGGCAGTGGTCTCCGACACGGGAATGATCGCACGCGGAGTGCCGACCTTGAGTTATGGGCTGCGAGGGGTGACCGCTCTCGAAATCAAAGTGACCGGACCGAAGATGGATTTGCACTCTGGTATTTTTGGAGGGGCGGTCGCAAATCCGATCACCGCGCTTGCACAACTCTTAGCGACGCTCCACGATCGCGAAGGTCGCGTCGCCATTGTGGGTTTTTACGATCGCGTTAAACCGCTCGAAGATTGGGAGCGCAAAGCATGGCGCAAGCTTCCGATCGATGGTGATCGGGAAGTTCTCAAGGAAACCGGCGCCCCTGAACTTTTTGGCGAAACCGGTTACAATTCATTTGAGCGTCTTTGGGCACGGCCAACCGCGGAGATCAATGGCGTCGGCGGTGGTTATCAAGGGAAGGGGACAAAGACGGTGATCGCCAGTCACGCGATGGCAAAGCTGACATTCCGTCTGGTCCCAAACCAGGAAGGCGACGATATCCTAAAGCTGGCAAGAGCGCATTTGCGAAAGAATTTGCCCAAAGGCGTGACGCTCGAAATCACTGATGGTCACAGCGGCCCTTGGTATCTCACCGATCCGCAGTCGCCGGACGGCGAAGCAGCGCAGCGAGCGTTACGCAAGGCATTCAACTCGGATGTCGCGCTCATTCGCGAAGGAGGCAGCATCCCGATCGTCTCGCAGTTCCGCGGCATTTTGGGAATTGAAACGCTCCTGATGGGTCTCGCCCTCTCCGACTGTCGGGCGCATTCGCCTAACGAGAATTTTCCTCTCGAGAACTTTGAAGGCGGAATTCGGTTAAACAAAGCTGTCCTTCAGGAACTTGCCGGTTGATCTTTATTTCCCGCGATCAAAGCAATGCTTCGGCTCTTTCTCACCGTCGCGATCTTGGTTGGGACGATGGCTGCGCCGGAAGCTGCCGAAGAGTCGTTGGGCACCAAAATTAAAAAGGTTTTCGAGGCAACACCGACGCCAACTCCATCGCGAAAACATCGGAAACGCGCGACCGGGAAGTCGACGCCGAGCCCATCGCCGACCCCTTCCCCGAAAAAGAAAACCTCGCCAGCTCCATCTGCCAGTCCCACGCCTGAGACGAAGTCAAAACGTAAAAAAAGGTCTCCCACCCCCAAGCCAAGCACGTTCCCGTCCGCGAGAACCACACCGGAGGAGACCGCAACGCCGATTCCAATCGAAACTCCGCAACCGACTGCGACGCCTTCGGCAACCGCGCACCCTACTCCGGAGAAAAAAGGCGCGCCCAATGCCACGATTTCGCCTCGTGAGATTAGCGGATATGACAGTTATCCACCAAAGGTGCGGCAAATCATCGAGCACGGTCTCGATCTGACGAAGCAAAATCTCAATTACACCTATGGATCGGCAGATCCAACGAATGGGGGCATGGATTGCTCCGGCTTCGTCTATTATGTCCTCCGCCAAAATGAATTTAACGATGTGCCGAGAGACTCCAGCCAGCAATACGTTTGGGTGCGGAAGGCGGGAAATTTTCACGCGGTCTTGAGTCGACATGACGATTCATTTGAGCTCGATGCGCTCAAGCCGGGTGATCTCCTCTTCTGGACCGGCACCTATAAAATCGAGCGCGATCCGCCGGTCACGCACGCGATGATTTATTTGGGGCGCGAAAAACAGACGAACAAGCGCATCATGGTCGGGGCGAGCGATGGTCGCACTTATGATGGCAGACAACGATTTGGCGTCAGCATCTTCGATTTCAAATTGTCGAAGCCGCCGGACAGCAATGACGCCAAACTCAGCCCAGTATTCGTCGGCTATGGTCGTATTCCGGGTCTAAGTGAGGAGTAAATTTTATTCATCCTCGGCTTCGGGAGGAGTTGGTGAGGGATTTGGTGTCGCGGTGGCAGTGGCATGAACTGGGAAGTGATTGGCGCGGCGTTCATAATGCACCAGCGCGCCGATTACCAATACGAGGACGACGATCACGATCACGCGTTGTTCGCTCTTGGAAAGAATAAAGATTCCAGGCGGGCGCTTCATTTATTCGCGTAACGAACTGGATCTTCTAGTGCCGCCTCGCGAAAACCTTTGAGGCGCAAGAGACAGGAATCGCACTCGCCGCAGGCGACACCATCCGGTGTCGGGTCGTAACAACTGTGCGTGAGCGCAAGATCGACATCGAGCTCAAGCGCTTTGCGGATGATTTCTGCTTTTGAAAGCTTGATCAGCGGTGCGTGAATTCGAAAACGCGCGCCTTCTACGCCGGCCTTTGTTGCGAGGTTGGCGAGCGTTTCAAACGCTGCGATGAACTCGGGCCGGCAATCCGGATATCCACTGTAATCGATTGCATTCGCTCCGATGAAGATATCTCTCGCTCCAATTGTCTCCGCCAAAGCGAGTGCGTAGGAAAGGAAAATCGTGTTGCGAGCAGGAACGTACGTGACCGGAATGCCCTCCGCGATTTCTTTTGCCGGTCTTTTCTTTGGCACATCAACGTCGCCTGTGAGCGCAGAGCCACCGAAGATCCGCATGTCGATCTTCGCAACACGATGCTCTTTTGCGCCAAGTGCTCTTGCGATTCGGCGCGCGGCGCCGATCTCGATCTTGTGCCGCTGGCCGTACTCGAACGAGAGGGCGTACGTTTCGTAACCTTCAGCGATTGCGGTGGCCAGCGTCGTCGTTGAATCTAGTCCGCCACTAAGAAGAACGACCGCGCGCTTCATCCACCGTCACGGCCTATTTTTCTTTGGCGAATGTTTTTGTCTGGATACTCGGCGCGCACGGTCAGCGCGATTCCGCCGCGCGCGGAGAATTGCGCGGTTACGATTGCCTCGCGCGGTGCGCACGCTTTCACAAAATCGTCCAGGATACGGTTCGTGACCGCTTCACTGAAAGCGCGCTCATTCCGATACGAGGCGAGATAAAACTTGAGCGATTTACTCTCGACGCAGAGGCGATCAGGCACGCAGTCGATATCGATCCTGGCAAAGTCGGGCTGGCCGGTCACGGGACAAAGCGATGTGAAATCGTCGGTCTCAAAGTGAATCCGGTAATTTCGTCGCGCCGGGTTTGGAAAAGTTTCCAAGCGTGCTTCCACAGGCGACGCCGGCAGCGTCTCTTTGCTGCGGCCGAGCAATGTTAATCGACGGCTCTGTTTAATCTTGGCCACGTCGAAACTTAGCGTTCGTCAGCAACGCTTCAATTTAAAGATGGAGGGATAGCCTCCATCCGGTACGTTTTTCATCAAGTTGAGAATTGAGCGCAAAAGATTGAGAAGTGTTGCATCAAAAGACGAAGCCGAAAAAAGCGAAGATCGAACCGGCATCATTGACGTGATCGCGCACGACGCGAAAACGGGCGAAGTCGTGCTGGTGATGAATGAGTCTAACGCGTGGAACGGTTCCGACGCGCGATTGCTCGGGTTGCAGGAGCGGTTTAACACGTACGTTTCATTTTTGCTCGATGGCGAAATGGTTGAAGCGCATCCGGACCTTGCCGGTAAACCTGTGCGAATTGAAGTTCGTTGCGCGCACATGCCTGACGCGCGCGCACTCGAGTTACTTGGCATGATTCACGATCAACTCGCATTTCAAGAGATTAAAACGGAAGTCGTCGTGCGGAATGCCGAAGACCGAAGGCCGAAGGAATGACGAAAAGCTCTGGATTGTTCATTCGTCATTCGTGCTTCGGCATTAATTAATATTTCAAGAATGAGATTACCTGCGTCGGTTCGAGTTGTTTGCGGCCGTTAAGGAATTCGAGTTCAATTAAGAATTGTGCTTCAACCAATTCGCCCCCGACTTTTGCAATGAGTGCCGCGGCCGCAGCAGAGGTTCCACCTGTCGCCAGCAAATCATCCACCAATACAACTCGTTCCCCGTGCATCATCGCGTCGATGTGCATTTCCATTTCAGCTTCGCCGTACTCGAGCGAGTACTTCGCAATTTCAGTCTTGTAGGGTAATTTGCCACGCTTGCGGATCGGAACAAAGCCGACCCCAAGCTCATACGCGACCGTTGATCCGAAAAGAAATCCGCGCGCGTCGATCCCGACAATCTTGTCGATCTTTTTCCCGCGGCATTGCTCCAAAAAGAGA
>QHOJ01000238.1 GCA_003218735.1 Verrucomicrobiota bacterium | reverse complement strand
GCGATGCATCTGAAAAAATGATGTAAGCAGGCACATCGCGTTCATCGGCGAGTTTTCGGCGCAATCCACGCAATCGTCCGAATAGAACTTCGTCACATTCAATTTCGCCGGCCAGTTTGCGCTTATTCTTGTCGAATGTGTCAGCCGGCTTGGTCAGGGTTATAGAGGTGCGGCGTTTGAGCACTTCGCGCCCGGCTGGTGTCAGCTCAATCGTTGCAAATTTTCCTGGCGCGACCGCAATCAAACCAAGCCGCGTGAGTTCGCGACCGATGGCCTGCCAGGTCTTGCGGTTCATGTCGCAGCCAATCCCATAGGTAGAAACTTGATCGTGTCCGCGCTGACGAATGGCGTCGGTCTCCGCACCAATGAGCACTTCGACGATATGATTTATTCCAAAATTGAAGCCGCTTTTCTGCCGCACGCGATGCACGCAGGAAAGAAACTTCTGTGCCGGCACCGTGCCATCAAAAGTCTCGCGCGGTTCGACGCAGTTATCGCAACCATCGCATGAGCGATTCGGCCAATTCTCACCAAAATATTTCAGCAGAGCGGCACGTCGGCATTCACGCATTTCCGCATATCCGATCATGTCACGCAGTTGGGTTCGCGCGATCCGCTGCTCGCGTTCCGGCTTTTCTTCGATAAAACGAATTTGCTTTGCCACATCGCCGGCGCTGAACAAGAGCAGACATTCGCTCGGCAATCCATCCCGCCCGGCTCGGCCCGTTTCCTGGTAGTACCCCTCGATATTCTTTGGCAGATCGTAATGGACGACAAAACGCACATTTGGTTTGTTGATGCCCATTCCGAACGCGATGGTCGCGGTGATCACGCGCGCATCGTCTCGTAAAAAAGCTTCCTGGTTCTTTGCGCGTTCTTTCGAATCAAGTCCTGCATGATAAGCTTTCGCCCTAATACCCTCGCTTGTCAGTTTCGTCGCGAGGGTGTCGGCCGTTTTCCGGCTCGCGCAATAGATGATCCCACTCTCGTTCGGCCGTGCGCGAATGAAGGTGAGCAGTTGCGGGAATGCCGATGATTTCGTTTCGACTCGATAGGTGAGGTTCGGTCGATTAAAACTTGCGACGTAGCAACGCGGATCTCGCAATCCGAGATGTTTGACGATGTCGTCGCGGACTCGTTCGGTAGCCGTGGCAGTGAGCGCCATGATTGGAACTTCGGGAAGATCTCTCCGCAATTTCGCGAGCTCCCGATATTCCGGCCGGAAATCGTGTCCCCATTCGCTGATGCAATGGGCCTCATCGATGGCGAATTGCGCACTATCCCAGTTCAACGCTCGCTCGAGGAATCCATCGAGCATGAGGCGCTCCGGCGCGACATAAAGCAGCTTGTACTCACCGCGATGCAGCCGGCGCCATCGGAGCCGCGCCTCGTCGCCGTCAAGCGTCGAGTTTAAGAACGTTGCTGGAATTCCGCTCGTCCGCAGTGCGTCTACCTGATCTTTCATCAGCGCGATCAAGGGCGACACCACAATCGTCAGTCCTTTGTGCAGCAGGGCCGGCAACTGAAAACAGAGCGACTTCCCGCCTCCCGTCGGAAGTAGCGCGAAGACATCACGACCGACCAGAGCGTCCGCAATTATCTGCTCCTGCAGCGGCCGAAAAGTTTCGTAGCCGAAATACTTTTTCAGCGCCTCGTGTAGAATCATCAAACAGTGCGCCAGCTACGCCGCTATTCGCCAGTCCGGCTCGGTCCGCTGCTTAATCGCCGATAAGATGCCCCTGATAACCTCGGCACTCGGCTTCGCCCCAATATTGCCTTGGCCATGAACGCGGACGCTTAGAGCGTTCGCGTCCATGTCGCGTTTCCCGACGACAAGCATGGTATGCACCTTCATCTGCTCGGCCCGCTGGATTTTCCCGTTAATCTTATCGGTTGATTCATCAATCACGGCGCGAACCTGGTTAGCTCGAAGGTCGGCGTGGACCGCTCTAGAATAACGCAGCAGTTCCGGTTCATCGCCGATCGGAAGAATGCGAACCTGTTCCGGCGCGAGCCAGAGCGGGAAATTGCCGGCGTAATGCTCGATCAGGAAGCCGATGAACCGCTCATGTGTGCCGAGCGGAGCGCGATGAATGCAGAGCGGCGTCTTCTCGGTGTTGTCGCGATCTTTGTAAACGAGATTCATCCGGCGCGGCACGGCGAAATCAACCTGATTGGTCGCGAGCGTGAACTCACGACCGATCACGCTCCAGACTTGCACGTCGATCTTTGGTCCGTAAAACGCCGCTTCGTTAGGCACTTCGACAAAGTTGATCCCTGAATTCTTGAGCACATTGCGCGTCATCGCTTCGGTTTGTTTCCACAGCTCCGGTTCATCGACAAACTTTTGCCCTAACCGCGATGGGTCGTGCGTCGAAAAACGCATTAGATATTTCTCGATTCCAAACAGCTTGAAATAGTTCAGATACATTTCGTTCACGGCGTTGAACTCCCCTTCGAACTGCTCCGGCGTGCAATAGATGTGGGCGTCGTTCATCTGCAGCGAGCGCACCCGCATGAGTCCGAACAACTCGCCGCTCTTCTCGTAGCGATAATCCGTCCCGTATTCCGCCAGCCGCAACGGAAGATCGCGATAACTCCGCGGCACCGCCGCAAACAACTTATGATGATGCGGACAGTTCATCGCTTTGAGATAGTAGCGATTAGTCTGACTTCGCTCGAACTGAAGATCCTTGAATTCGCGATACTGCTCCGGCGATTCGTGTTTCGTCTCAACGATTAGTTGCAGTTCCCTGAAGCGCTTCTCTTTTTGCTCGAATTCTTTTCCTTCGGGCCGCAGTTCCATCGGAGGAAACATCGAGTCAGCGTAGTAGGGCA
>QHOJ01000237.1 GCA_003218735.1 Verrucomicrobiota bacterium | reverse complement strand
TTGGCATATCACGTGAGGATTTAAGGTTTGCGCTATTTTGTCAAGCGCGCATGACCATCAAACCTGCTTGAACAATCACTCTCGCGCGGGCTGTTAACTCAACCGTTGACATGCTCTAGCAAGATACTACACCGCCACTGGACGATCTCTCGTGTCTTGATCCTAGCGAGGCGTGATACGGCTATAATCTCAGTTGCGATGTACTGTACGTGTCGTGATCGTGTTAGGTGCCATGCCTATTTCCTTAATTTCAAACGTCGCGTGGCCACGGGCGCCAATGTCTGCTTCCGCTAGGGCTATCTGGCCGTCCGTTAGGTGGATAGAAATGTTTTGTGACCGCGACCTTTTTCTACGGTTTTTCTTTGAGTTCTTTGCCATATGAAAAGCAGGATTTGGTTTTTGCGCCCTTTTGTCAAGCGTCCTCCATTGCCGACCAAATTAGAGTACCGCCACGATTGGAACGTCGGAGACGCGAACACCGGCACTTGAAATATTTGAATCGATCAGCCTGATTGTATCCCGATGATACTTACGGACGTTGATCTAGACATGGAGTCTTCTGGAATTCAACAATCATCCCTGCTGGCTATTGACAGCCGTTTGTATGCTCGAGCAAGGCACTTCACCTCACCGGACGATCTCTGGTGCCTCTTGATACCAGCGAGGCATGATAAGACTATAACTCAGCGGTGAACTGTCATTGTCGGTGAACTGTCGATGTCGTCACCGTGGCACAAGTGCACTTTACATCCTTAATTTCAAAGATGGCAACTTGATTCTCATCAATCTCGCCTTGCGCTAGGTCTCTCTGGGCTTTAGTCAGCGTGATAGTAATCGGTTGTTGTTGCCGCGGTTGTCGCGCGGCCTTTTTTCTACGGCGTTTTTTTGATTTTGTTGCCATATCAACGCAGGATTTGGTTTTTACCCCCGTTTGTCAAGCTTGCTCGTCGGGGGAAGCGATTCGCTTGGATATTTGAATCGACCAAGCCATTGCGCCTGAAGCAGCCACGGGCCCTGATCCGGATCGGTGTTCGGGAATTTGCGAAGAGAATTTGGCTATCGAGTTCTGCGACAGAGACCTTCGGAAGGTTTGCTTTTGAGAGCTAACCAACCCGGAACCGGACGTCGCGAATGGTTTTCCCGCCGAAGCGTTTTTTCAGCTTTCGCAGAATTTCGATCTTCTTTAGTTTTCGCAGGATTTCGAGCTTGGAAACTTGTTCGAGTTCGTAATGCAAGGCGGGTTGGAGGACGCGGACGTATAGGATGCCCTCGCGTAGCGCGACGGGCGCAGAGTGCGCGGCGATAAATTCTCCAACAATTTTTGACCACGCATCGATCACTTCGGTTTCATGCAGGCGCTCGCGCAATCCCAGTCGCTGCATGATTTTGGGCAGCAGCTCAGCGGTACCCCGAAATCGATCTGGGCGTGTCTTTCTTTCGGGAAGTCCGCGCCATTCGGCGATAACCGCAGCGCGAAGAGCGGCAGTATTCATCTCGGGACATTAAGCCACAGAGGGACGCGGATGAAATGAAATTGTTAAATCGTGAAGCGTGAATCGTGCATCTGCCGGGCAGAGCTTTCTGCGGCTGACACAGCCGCCACTACACCGATTCGGCGATGTAACGCTTTTAACTAATCACAGAGGCTTTGCTTCAGTATTTCCGCCGCATGTTGCTCGGCAAAATGTTCAATTCCGTGCGGTACTTGGCCACGGTGCGCCGTGCGACCGGGACGCCGCGCTGGCACAGGATCTGGACAATCTCCTGGTCGCTCAACGGCGAGTGGCCATCCTCGTTCTTGATGAGGTCCAAGATCGTCTCTTTCACGCTGGTGTTGCTCATCGATTCGCCGGTGGCGGTTTGATAGCCCGGCGTGAAAAAGTATTTCATCTCGAAAATGCCCTGAGGCGTTGCCATGTACTTGCCGGAAACGGCGCGGCTGACCGTTGTTTCATGGACCCCTACCGCATCCGCGATCTCCTTCATGGTCATCGGCTTTAGCTGTGACGAGCCGTGTTCTAAAAAATCTCGCTGCCGCGAAACAATCTGTTGCGCGATATTAGAAATGGTTTGCTGACGCTGGTGAATCGATCGGATCAGGAATTTGCCGCCCCGGATTTTGTCGCGGATGTAATCTTTGACTTCGCTGCCGTTGTTACCCTGGGCGATGATGTCCTTGTAGATGTTACTAATCCGCAGATGCGGAATTTGCTCGTTGTTTAGGATAATCTGATAATCGCCGTCCACTTTTTCGACCGTCACGTCGGGCAGCACATAGTTTTGCGGAGCAGCAGCGAATGTCTGGCCGGGTCGCGGATTTAGCTGCGCGATGTTGTTGGCGCACTTTTGCACTTCCTCAACGTTCATATTCATCCGTCGCGCGATTTCTGGAAAACGTCGCTTGCCCAAATCCTCCATGTAATCGGAGATGATTTTGTATTCGAGGCTGCTCTCTTTTCCCTCACGCTGGAGTTGTATGAGCAAACAGTCGCGCAAATCCCGCGCGCCCACGCCCGGCGGATAAAAACTCTGGATGAGCGCAAGCATCTTCTCGAAATCTTCCTTCGCGATACCGGAGTTGAGCGCCATTTCTTCGGGCGTGCTTTGGAGAAACCCGTTATCGTCGATGTTGCCTATGATCAGCTCCGCCGTTTTGCGATCATTGGCGTTGAGCACGGTCTGATTCAGTTGCGTCATCAGATTTTGCTGAAGCGTTTCCTGCACAGCGATGGAATCAAAAAAGAATTGGCGCTTATCTTTCGCCTCTTGGGAACGGCCGGTGTAGCTGCCCGATTGCGCCATGTAATCGCGCCATTCTTCGTCCAGCGTCGCCAGCTTCTCGAATTCATCCTTGAAATTGTTGTCTGCGGAAGATTCGGCGCCGTTGCGTTCTTCGGGAGTCAGCTCACTCGGCAGCTCCTCCAGCACTGGGTTTGTCTCCATTTCCTGCTGAACCAGATTATGCAGCTCGAGCAGCGGCGCCTGAAGGATGAGAAGGCTTTGTTGAAGCTGCGGCGCAAGGAATTGTTGCAGAGCAAAATTTTGCGACTGATGCATTCCTTGTCCGGCCACACAGCGAGTTTACGGATTAGCGGGCGACAAGGCAAGCAATTCGGGCGCCACGGCTCTAGCGGCTGGCGTGCCGCCTGCGGAACTTAGAATGCAGCCGACACGGCTGCTACAATATCCAGGATCCAGAACCTGCGCTCACATTCCCGCCATTTCCCATTTCGCGATCGTTTCCCGAATCAGGTGGGCGATCTTGTCGTTCACTTTCGCGAAATAGGTCTTTGCTTTTACCGGATCGAATTTCGGATAACCCTGACCTTCTTTGTAAAGCATGATGGTCGATGGGAACGGATATGCACTCCAGGTATTGGGCGGTGGAATAGCAGTCGCCATTTCGGGCTTGTAAAGCTCTTTGTGAACGAGAGCGGGATCGATCGCCATGATGTAGGCGGTCTCATTTTCCGCTCCGTGACCGCCATCCTGGCCGAACACTTCCAGCGTCACATCACTGCAATACGACCACCAGTTCACGACCAGAATTCTCGTTCCCGTCTCGCGACCGATCTCCTGCGCGAGTGCGCTCAGGACTGCGGTCTGACCGCCGCCGTGGCCGTTTAGCAAAATGATGTTCTTGAATTTATTTTTCGCGAGACCGGCGAGGACTGCGCGGACATAAGCGCGATAAGCATCTTCGGGAATGGTGAAGCTGCCTGGGTACGCGTCCATGACGCCGGTGAATCCGTACGGAATCACCGGAGCGATCATGGCGTTGACTTGCGGGGCGATCTCGCGCGCCATCGCTGCCGGCGCGAGAATATCCGCTCCGTTGGGTGCGACGCCGTGCGGCTCAAGTGTTCCCATGGGGAGTAAGACCGTCTGAATTTTCGCTGGAACCCATTCGCGAAATTCGATCCAGTTGATGCGCTCCATTTCGCGCGTGCTCGGCGCATTTTCTTTGGTGTTACTCATTGACACA
>QHOJ01000236.1 GCA_003218735.1 Verrucomicrobiota bacterium | reverse complement strand
GTTGCCGCTCATCCATTCGCGGATCTCATCGTCGCTGTTCGCGTGATTTTCTTTTACCAACGCGACCGCGGAACAGATTTGGCCCGGCGTGCAATAGCCGCACTGAAATCCGTCGTGTTCGATAAAAGCAGCCTGCATTGGATGCAGCTCTTCGCCGTTCGCCAGTCCTTCAATCGTCGTGATCTCGTCGCCCTCGTGCATGACCGCGAGGGTAAGACACGAGTTCACCCGCCGGCCATTGACCAAAACCGTGCAGGCGCCGCACTGGCCGTGATCGCATCCCTTTTTCGAGCCAGTCAGATGCAACCGTTCACGCAAGGCGTCGAGCAACGTCGTGCGCGGATCGACATCCACCGCGTAATCCTTGCCGTTAATCTTCAACTTCGCCTGAACTGAATCGCTTCCGGCAGTTGTGGGCGATGCAGCGGCCGGTTGTTCCGTGGCCAGGCCCGATGTGCTGACGAAGTTTACGCCGATCGTAATCGCGACACCGGTGCCGGCGATCTGTTTGATAAATTGCCGGCGTGTCTCCGGATTACCGAAGATCAGCAATTCATCGAGGTCCCCACAGCCAGGATCCAACGGCGTGTCCGATTCGTTGGCCATCCTTTAAAGATCGTTGTGCGAGTGATAGATGGTTTGGATTTTTGTTCGACTTGAGTTTGTCACGTTGTTGCCGAAACCGGCGAGAGTTCCCCACCGTCGGGATCGCTTCCTTCCCAGGAGATCGCTGCTCCGCCTCACTCCGCGCTCGTTACCGAATTCAGCTCACTTTGCTTGTTCGAGTCGCGTCGCAATCCCGCTCACCACGCACGCTGACTTCGGCATTCGGTGTACCTGCTGCGTCATAGCGGCTGGCGCGACGCGTCTCGTCTGTTCCGGCACGGCGCCGATCTTATTGGTGGCTGGGTTTATGTCGATTACCCCTGTCGCTTCGCCAGTCCGTGCAGCTCAGGACGCGGATTCGCTCACAACAGAAGGGAACGAAGGAAACCAAAATCAAAAGCTAACCTTTGATCTCTTTGTTTCCTTCTGTTCGAACTCCAAGCTCCCATCATCTATCTTGGATTACCTTCTCGCGTTGTGTATTTCACACTCAGCCTTAGCGTTTCAGCCACAGCTTGCAAATGACCGACGAACAACAGGACGAACAGTTTTATCGCGATACCGAAAGCATCGCGTTCCCGAAACTGAATGATCACCAGATTTCGCTACTTGAGCCTTTGGCCGAACGCCGGGTGATGAAACGCGGCGACATACTTTTTAAAGCCGGACAGCGCGATCTCGGATTGGCAATTGTGTTGCGCGGCGAAATCGAAGCCTTCGAGACGCGCGATGGAACCGAATATAACCTCGCTACCGCGCGTGAGCGCGATTTCATGTGCGACGTATCGATGCTCCAGGGCACGTCCATCCTGGGTTCGTCGAGAGTTACATCGGACGAGGCCGAGATCATCCTCATTCCGGCAGCCGAACTTCGGCGCGCGCTGGCGGAAATTCCAGCCGTCAGCAAGACAATCGTTGACGCGTTGATCATGCGACGGCGACGGCTACGCCGCGATCGCGTATTCGCGGGCATGCGTGTTCTAGCCAACCGCGATGCGCGTGATGGACATCAGCTCGATGATTTCCTCGACAAAAATCGCATTCCACATCGGCTGGTCGAATTTGAGAGCGAGCAAGGACAGGCGCTAAGCGAACGTTTTCATCTATCAACTCGCGATTTGCCGGCGCTGATAACCCCGGCCGGTGCGCGGCTGCGCCGGCCGTCCTTGCGCGAGGTCGCGAGGGAGGCTGGTTTGCTGCGTTCCCTCGCGGAAAAAAATGAAACCGAAATTCTGTCTGACCTGACCATCGTTGGCGCTGGGCCGGCTGGCCTGGCCGCAGCCGTGTATGCTGCATCCGAAGGATTGAAGACGGTCGTTTTGGAAAGTTACGCTCCCGGGGGACAGGCCGGTTCCTCGTCACTCATTGAAAACTTCTTTGGATTCCCGACCGGAATTGGTGGTGGCGAACTAACCTGGTTAGCTCAGCTTCAGGCTTACCGGTTCGGCGCAAAATTTTCCACACCAGCGGAGGCCCTCTCACTGCAATACCATCCTGATGACGAGTACCGCGCCTGCCTGGAAACGGAAGGTTGCTCCGCCGTGCTTCGCGCAAAAGCTGTCCTGATTACGACGGGCGCCGATTATCGCCGACTCGAAGCCGAGGGCCGCGAACAATTCGAAGGTGCGGGGGTTTATTACGCTGCCACCGCGCTGGAAGGTCAGCTTTGTCGCAACGAAACTGTCGTTGTCGCCGGCAGCGGTAACTCTGCCGGCCAGGCGGCGATGTTCCTTTCCGAGGGCGCGGCCAAAGTACTTCTTCTCGTTAGGGGAAATAGCATGAAGATGTCGGACTACCTTTCCCGTCGGGTGCAAGCCCACGATAACATTGAGATTCTCTACCAAACCGAGATCCGCAAAATGTCCGGCGGGAAGAAGCTGGAACAAATCGAACTGGAAAATACCGAGACCGGCGAACGCCGAACCGTTCGAACGCCGGCTGTATTCTCCATGATCGGCGCCAAACCTTGCACCGATTGGTTACTGCCGGAAATCGAGCGCGACGCCAAAGGCTTCATCAAAACCGGGATGAGCGTCGCCGGCGCACCAGCCTGGC
>QHOJ01000228.1 GCA_003218735.1 Verrucomicrobiota bacterium | reverse complement strand
GACTTTCACGTGAGCGATCGCGCAGACCTGGCTGAGGCGGTCATCTCGGTCGGACTTTCCAAAACTGGAATCACGATCGAAGCCGGTCTTCCTGTTTTGCAACGGATGATCCATCGCGCCCGCAAATGCCGCTTGCTCGGCAGCGCGGCGCTCGATATGGCCTATGTCGCTTGTGGACGGTTTGATGCTTACATTGAACAGGGAATCAGCCTTTGGGACATCGCCGCCGGGTGGCTCTTAGTCGAAACCGCCGGCGGAACTGTTGATCTTCGTCCGCGTGAAGACATGAAAGACAAATACAGCATTGTCGCCTCCAACGGCCTAATCGATTTAAAACTCTGATCCGATGATTCGATGTGGAATCGGCTATGATGTGCATCGTCTTGCCAAAGGACGAAAACTAATCCTCGGTGGCGTGGAGATCGCGTATTCACGCGGGCTCGAAGGACATTCAGATGCGGACGTGCTGTTGCATGCAATCGCAGACGCGTTGCTTGGAGCGGTTGGCGCGGGCGACATCGGTCAACATTTTCCCAACACAGACGAAGCATTTCGCGACATGAGCAGTATCGAGATTTTACGGCGCGTGGCCGCGCTACTCGCGGAGAAAAAAGCCAAAGCGAAGAACATCGATGTGACCGTCATCGCCGAAGAACCGAAGATCGCGCCGCACATTCCAGCCATCCGAAAAACAATCGCAGGTGCGATTAGGCTGGGCGAATCCAGCATCAGCATCAAAGCGACAACAAATGAACGCCTCGGTGCGATTGGTCGCCGCGAAGGGATTGCGGCGATGGCAATCGCGACTGTAGAACAAGAGTGACTACATTGTCATTTCGAGCGAAGTTACCTGCCGCGCCGTAGCTATGGCGAAGGCCGGAGGAATCTCTACTGTTAATTCAAGCAACATTGAGAGATGTCTCGACCTTGCTCGACATGGCAAACGTAAATATGGCGCTGCGAAACAGGAAGACCGGCTTCGATCGTGATTCCAGTTTTGGAAAGTCCGACCGAGATGACCGCCTCAGCCAGGTCTGCGCGATCGCTCACGTGAAAGTCCTGCCCATTCAATCTCGGAGCTTCCCCTTTCTGTCCGGTCCACATTTCCTCACGGATGGGATCGTAGATGACAAAACGATTCGCGGGGCGCGCGAAGCGAAAATTCCGCTCCGAAAATTTACTGAGCAATTCAAGGAGGCGTTCTTCGAGGATATCGAAACATTGCGAATCAAACGCGCAGATGAATTTCCAGCCGCGACCGACCAGCTCTACATCGACAAAATGATCGAGATGATCGCCATCCTCATCTCACGCGGCTTCGCTTATCAAGCCGAGGACAAATCAGTTTATTTTCGCATCAACAAATTTCCCGGTTACGGAAGACTCGCCCATTTCGATCTTACGCAATTGCAATCGACCGGTCGTGTGAAGCACGACGAGTACGACAAGGAACACATTGGAGATTTCGCGCTCTGGAAAGCGTGGGATGAAGAAGACGGCGATGTCGGCTGGGAAAGTCCATGGGGCCGAGGCCGTCCGGGTTGGCACATCGAATGCAGCGCGATGGCGACCGCGTTACTTGGCGAACAGATCGACATTCACTGCGGCGGCGTGGATAACATTTTCCCGCATCACGAAGCGGAGATCGCGCAGGCGGAAGGGGTCACGGGAAAAAAATTCGTGCGCTACTGGCTTCATTGCGCGCATTTGCTGGTCGATGGCCAGAAGATGTCCAAATCGCTCGGCAATTTTTACACGCTCCCGGATCTTCTCGAGAAAGGTTACACCGGCCGCGAAATTCGCTACGCGCTGATGCGCGTGCATTATCGCGCCCCGCTCAATTTCACCTGGGGCGGCATGAATGAAGCGCGCGAGTCGTTAGGGCGAATCGACGACTGGCTGGCGCGGCTGCGCGAAACCGCCGCCGAAAAGATCGACAAAGAAAAGAACACGACGCACCCTGACCAGCAATTTGAACAAGCGCTCGACGATGATCTGAATATTTCCTCGGCGCTTGGATTTTTGTTCGAGTCAATTCGAGAAACGAACCGCGCGATGGATCGAGGCGAGCTCGATTCGGCGTCAGCAAACTCGTGGTTGAACTGGTGGGAGCGCGTTAACAGCGTGCTCGATCTCGAAACGGAGGCGGAAGTCGTGGTACCGGCGGAAGTGGCGCAGTTCGCAAAAGATCGCGAAAACGCACGACGCGAAAAAAATTGGAAACGAGGCGACGAACTGCGAGACCGGATCTCTGCGCTGGGCTGGGAAGTGCGCGACACGAAGGATGGGCAAAAACTCACACCACGCGGCCGCTCTGGGTAGCGCACACGTCTCGGCATTCGCAGCACACGAGATGCATGTGCTACCGGAAAAATGCGCTCGCAACCAGTCGATCGATTGATCATCTTGGACCGACAATCATGTTTGCACCCGCTGAATTTCTCAATCTCGAACACACGGCCCACCCGAAATTGTTCGAGAAACAAAATTATGTCTGGGACGCGCTTAAACAAATTGCGAGTTACTTGCAATTTCGTTTGAAGCCCGGAGTGCTGGGTCAACTATTGGGAAAACCTTTCATCAGCAATCATGTCTTCATCGGACGCGGCACGATTGTTGAACAAGGTGCGGTTCTGAAAGGTCCCGCCTGGATCGGCGAGAATTGTCAGATTCGCAGTGGCTGCTACGTGCGCGAGAACGTAATCGTCGGCAATGGCGTAGTGATGGGGAACTCCTGCGAATTCAAGAATTGCATTCTCTTCGACGAAGCGCAGGTGCCGCATTTTAATTACGTGGGCGATTCAATCCTTGGGCACCACGCTCATCTCGGTGCAGGCGTGATTCTCTCAAATGTGAAGCTCGATCATGGCGAAATCGCCGTCGTGACGCCCGATGGCAATATTCCAACCGGCCTAACAAAATTCGGCGCGATCGTCGGCGATCGAACGGAGATTGGTTGCAACGCCGTGATTAACCCGGGCTCGGTCCTGGGCCGCGATTGCATGATTTATCCAAGCGTAAATTTTCGCGGCGTCCTGCCTGACGGCAGCGTGGTGAAGTTTGGCGGATGGGCGGGGATTCGAACCCCGGGTGCCTTTCGGCACACACGCTTTCCAGGCGTGCACAATAGACCGCTCTGTCACCCATCCGTTTGGGAACAACAAATCAAAGTTGCAAGCGGCGGAACAATTCGTCGAGCGGCAGCTGAATGCCGATGTAGAATTCACCGAAATCGGCGTACTCAGCGCTTACCGGATCGAAACGCATTTGGTAAACGATCGCCTTGATTTGAAATGTGTCGCGCGCAAACAAAGTCACGCCCCATTCAGCATCATCGAGACCGGTCGATCCGGTGATAAGTTGTTTAACTTTGCCGGCAAATTCGCGGCCAACGCGCGCATGACCTTTCATTAACTTGCGGCGCTCATCATAAGGAAGCGCATACCAATTGCGCTGCTCGCCACGACGTTTGCTCATATTATAAAAGCAAACCAATGTTTTATTCGCTCACGGAATGAATTCATTGCCTCGGCGAATTTCTCCGAGTCAGGCTTGATGTTTTGCTCCCTCGCCAGCGTCTCCGCGTACTCTTCGTCCGTCGTGATGTACTCGCTCTCTTCCGTGAGCGACAGATAGCCGTACACCGGCGCCAGCACATCGGCGCCTAACGAAAGCGAGAGTCGCTTCTCGATCTTGTTTGCGTTATGCAAATCCGGTGTGATCAGCATGAAACCAAGATCCGCCTTTGGCGTCACCATGCTCAGGGTGAGCAGTTGCGTCGATTCCATTGCGCGCACGTCCTGCACGAGCGACGCGAGATTCGTTTTCGCGGCGTTCTGTTCTTCGCGATTGAGCAATTGCCATTGTCCGTATTCGATCCGGTAAAACAAATGCAGACAATGCCAGCCTTCTTCCGGAACGAGAGCCGTGTTTTTATCCGTCATCGCGCTAGTCTCCGCTCGAAGAAATTGTGGTCAAGCGCAGCGAGGCGATTGAGGTCAATCGCCCCTACCTAACGCGCGGGACTCTCCGCGCGCGGCAAATGCGCCATGCAATATTCTTCGCCGTCGCGCGAGACGCGAAACTCGAGATTCGGGTCGCTCAATTCCGTCGCGCCGCAGACTGCGCATTTGTGCAATGGCTCGGTTTCGTTGCGAGACTGGCGAGCAAAACGCGCCGAGACTTCACCGCGGTGCCGTGCTTCGTAGAGGATTTCAGGACCAAAAAAGATCAGATAATTCATGAATGCCGCCACCAGCGCCATGCGATAGGACATTGGTCCAATGAAAAATTTGACCAGCAAGATTGCCGCGAACGCCCAGGCGAGCCATTTGATTTTTACGGGCAGGATAAACAAGATGTAGATCACCTGGTCGGGATAAAACCGCGCAAAGGCGAAAAACAACGACGTGATCAGCATGCCGTTCGAAAAGCTCGCGCCGAAGAAAAATGCGGCGACCGTCGTGCCAATCATTCCGACCAAAAAATAGAGTGTCAGCCTGAACGCTCCCCAAGCCTGCTCGAGACCATTGCCAATGAACCAGAGAAACCAGAGGGCAAACAGAATCCACCAAGGACTCATCGTCTGCGGAATGAAAATATACGTGACGAGACGCCAGAGTTCGCCATGGCGAATGCGCACGGGATCGAGCTCGAGCACAGAAGTGAATCCCGGAAGCAGCCAGGCCAAGGCGAAGACGAGCGCAGCGAAGCCGACGACAATGCGCATGAGTCCCGGCACTCCAAGAAAACCAAAGCGGCGTTCGAGTTTATCCAACCAAGTCATTGCTGCGCACGGTAAAGGAACGCGCCCGCGCTTCAAGGTGGATTGGCCGCTCCGCCGGGCGATGCTAATGAAAACGCGGCTTCGCCGCCCAACTTTGACATCGAAGACGGCACCGGTTGATCCATCTTTGACTGCGTAAACGCGACGTTTAGCTTCAACGCGTGAGCGAGACCGCCAAGAAAAAGACGCCGCTTTACGAGGAGCATGTGCGGCTCGGCGCGAAAATTGTTCCGTTCGGCGGATGGCTGATGCCGGTGCAATACACGGGCATCCTGGAAGAACACCAGACCGTCCGAAATAACGTCGGGATATTCGATATTTCCCACATGGGACAATTGATCGTCGGCAATCTGGCGGCTGCCGGATGGCTGAATACGATGCTGACTAACAACATCGACAAGTTGGAAGTCGGCCAAGGGCAATACACATTTCTCCTCAACGAACGCGGCGGAATCATTGATGATTTGATCGTTTATCGGATTGGGGAGCAGAAGTTTCTCCTCGTGGTGAATGCCGCGCGCACGGACGAAGACTTCGCCTGGCTGAATCGACACCTTCCGGCTGTAGAGGCGGTCGCCGCGGCGACCGCAAGGGAGATCCGCATCGACAATCGCAGCGCGGATTTTGGCGGCGTCGCCATTCAAGGCCCGCGCGTCGCGGAATTATTTCACGCGCTCTTCGGCGAAGATATCGATCTTCCACCGCGGAATCACATTATCAAGCTTGGCTTCGCTGGAACAAATGTTTCCGTCGCGCGAACCGGTTACACCGGCGAAGACGGCGTGGAAGTTTTCTTTCGGGCACAAGATGCTGCGGAGTTTTGGAACGCCGCTCTTGACAAGGGCAAACCGTTTGGAATCAAACCGTGCGGCCTTGGCGCTCGCGATACATTAAGACTCGAAGTCTGTTATCCGCTTAATGGCTCCGATTTCTCGCCGGAACGCAACCCGATCGAAGCCGGCCTCGGCTTTTTTGTCGATCTGACGAAACCAAATTTCGTTGGCCGTAAAGCTTTGGTGAAGACGAAAGAAAATGGCTCGGCAGAGAAACTCGCTGCTTTTCGGATGGAAGGGAAAGGTCCGCCGCCGCGCCCGCACTATTCAATTTTCCGCAACGGCGAGCGCATTGGCGAAGTGACCAGCGGCACACTCTCTCCGAGCTTGAATTACGGCATTGGCATGGCATACGTGTCCGCGCCGCACGCGAAGATCGGAACCAGGATCGACATTGAGATTCGCGGGCAAAAATTTCCCGCCATCATCGAAAAGAAACCGCTTTACAAAAAATCATGAACGTCCCCGATGATTTGCTTTACACCGAGACGCACGAATGGATTCGCCGTGAAGGTGACAATGTCCGGGTCGGCATCACTGATCATGCGCAATCTGAATTGACCGATGTGGTTTATGTCGAGCTCCCGAAAATGGATCGACAACTGAATGCAAGGGAATCCATCGCAGTCGTCGAATCGGTCAAGGCCGCGAGCGATATTTACGCGCCAGTGAAAGGGACCGTTGTGGAAGTGAACAAGGCGCTCGAAGCAGATCCCGGCTTAATCAACCGCGAACCGTACGGTCAAGGCTGGATTTTCGTTCTCAAAATCGACAATGCAGACGATCTCAAACAATTGAAAGACGCAACAGCATATCGCAAACAGATTGGCTAGCATATCGTCGCTGTAAGCGACGGCAATACTAGCGAGTATTCCCTATCAATCTTAGCTGGACCAATTCGATCAGTGGTCCAATTTGCGCCTGCCAGATCCTTGTATCTCGGCGGAAGTCGCTCTTTGCTCGGTGGCGGTGCTGTGCTTAATTCACGGTTTGCCCGTGAGCAGCAAACCGAAGCAGCGCGAAACAGAGCTTAACTTTGAGAGCGCAATGGATCGGCTCGAAAAAATTGTCGAGCAGATGGAATCGGGCAAATTGCCGCTGGAAGATCTGATTGTGCAGTACGAAGCAGGAATGAATTTGTTAAAGATTTGTCAGGAACGACTTGCCAAGGCGGAGCAGAGGATTGAAATCATTGCCCGCAACAGCACGGGCAGATCTGTGGTTAAAGACTTCGAAGCAACGCCGGAACCGGCGGCACCGGCCGATGCAGTTGCTGAAAACGAAGACACAAATGATGAAATCAAACTCTTCTGAGGCGTCCGAACCGGTCGCCGCG
>QHOJ01000227.1 GCA_003218735.1 Verrucomicrobiota bacterium | reverse complement strand
CACTGCGCGGTCCCATTTCCCGAGTTTTGATGCGGCGTCGTAAGTGCTCTGCGCAAAATCGAGCAGAACATCATCCGGCGAATCGGCGGTGCGCACTGCATCGTAAGGTAAAATGAATTCGTGCAGCTGGGCGTTGTAAGATGCAGCATCCGGCTGCACTTGTGCCTGCGCAAACCCCGCCGGTTCCGGATATGCGTACGAATAAAATATGGGCATCGGCACTGGGCCGCCGCCCGGCCAAAAGCCGAGACTGCTCACTTCCTGCGAATAAGCTTCGCGCGCGATCGCGTCGGGAAGATGCGGAACGCCACCGGGATGTGGCGGGGCCGGACGGCCCGAGAACCGTGTGACTGCGAGATCAAAACTTCCCCAGAAAAAATGCACCGGGCTGCATTTCCCGCAGAAACGCGAGCGAAAATCCTTAAACACACGATCGGCTTGCACAAGGACACGCCAGAATCGATTCGCGTATTCTCGGTCATATGAGCGGTGCTCTTCATCGCGTTCGAACGGAATCGCATCCTGGATTTCGTTCGGGGTGGTGTTGATGGTCACTGGCAGCGCAAGCGCAGCCAGCGCGTTCATTACCTCATGGTAAAATTTGGCCACGGATTGTGGACGCAACTTTAAGACGCGCGACGCGCCGTCATTTTTTACGATGCGCAGTTCGTGATCGATAAAATCGAAACTGATCTCGAAGGTATAAAGCCCGTGCGGAATCGGCGAAGTGCTGAGGCCGCGCGAAGTGACATAGAGAGTGACGTGCCACGAGTGATTAGTCCAGGGAGTTTGCGTAAGACGAACCTTGCCGATGATTTGTGTCCACATGTGCAGGGTGGCCGCCGTTTCCTTCCACTCCGCAAAAGGCAAAGATGGCCAAAACTTCTCGCGTTCCTCTTTGGTAATCTTCATTAGCAATGTCGCCTGGTGCGTCGGCCTCCGCCATTGGAAGTCATCTCACAAATACCGCATTGCGCCAAATTCCAAAATGAGTAGCGCCCACGAAATGTAGCGGCGCGCGCCACGGCGGGCACCGAAGATGATAAACAGGCGGCTGACACAGCGGCCTCTACAATTAAATAACTCAGCCCCGATTAATAAAATCGGTAAACGAGTGCTTCACTCTCTCGAACATGCCCCGCGCTTCTTCCTGAGTACGATGAAAGGCGTGCTTGATTCGCGCCCTGGTAGCGCTGATGATCCCGCCTTCGCTCGCGTTGTCGCGATCTTCTCCTGTTGTTTCCACATCTTCCATGGTCGCACCGGCAAACATTCCTTCCGTGCGCCTGACCGCGCCGCCGTTTGCGCCGATGTAAATCGTGCCAACCGGCCGCGACGACTTGTTTGTGAGCGTGACGATCCAGATGGGCTCGCCGCGTTCATCCGTGCGCAGGGTGTAACTGGCGCTCGAAAAGCGAGTGTGCGATTTTTCCGCAGTATGACTTGCCACCGCATACGCGCCGTTGGAATCGAGATTCAGGCGCGCTGTGTTGATCGTTGCTCCTTCAGTAGAACCGGCGATTGAGCGCGAAGGTGTGCCTTCGGAAGCAATCCGTCCATCAGCGACTTCGACTTCATGGACACCACCGCCCGCACTCGGAGCCTCCAGCATGATTTTCCACTTCTCCGGCTGCGGATTGCCTTCGACACCGGTAATCGACACAACATGATTGAGAGCGCCGCGGCCCAATTGCGTGCCGACCACGCGCAAAGCTTCATAAGCCGTGGCTTGTTCCTCCGCCAACGCCAGCGCCGGCGCGCCGAAAAGAAAGAGCACAGCAACCAATTTCGACATGGACGAAATTGAACAGCGGTTTCGTTTACTGTCCACGCGTTTTCGACAGGAACAGTTGTCGATCTTGCAAACGTTCTAGCTTCAGACTTGAATGACATAGCAGGTCTGTTCAGCCTCTTATGAGTCGATGAAGAAAAAGACCGTCGAGTTCAGCAGCCACACCGGCAACCTTGCCCTGATGCGGAACTGCGTTCGCGAATTTCTAAATGGCTATCCGTTTTCAGAAAAAGAGCGGCTGCTCATGGTGCTCGGCGTGGATGAAGCATGCACGAACATTATTCGCTACGCTTACCGGTTACGTGACGATCAACTAATCGCTTTATCGATGGAAGGGCTGCGTAAATGCGTGCGCATGCGTTTGCGCGATTATGGTGAACAGGTCAGGCCGCACGAAATGAAAGGCCGCTCCCACGATATGATCAAGCCGGGCGGCCTGGGTTTGTATCTCATTCGCAACGCCTTTGATGAAATCGATTACGTGCTTAAGCGCTGCGGCACTGAGCTTGTGTTGACCAAGAATCTGGAATGAGATCATAGCCGGCTGCTAAGGCATTCCGGGCCGCTGGCCACAATGACGGCTGATTGCAAAATGGTAGGGACGATTGACTTCAATCGCCTCCAGGCGGTTCGGGTGAACCGCCCTACCAACGGATCGCAACTACTGATACGATTATGGGATGGCGCGTATGATGCGTAAACGCCTGGATCACACCGCGCATTTCGGCGGGCGCTTCGGCGCAATCTATTTCATCACGATTTGCTGTCAGCGGCGCGGATCAAATCAACTTTGCCACGATGAGACAGCTGCTGCGCTTGGGAATACAGCGCATATTTACCATGAACGAGCGCGATGGAATCTCAATCTGCTCTTGCTCATGCCCGATCATTTGCACGCCCTCATCGGTGTTGATGGACAAACATCGCTTGCCAAATTAATTCGCGATTACAAAAGAATCACTGCAAAGATTGCAGACGTAAGATGGCAACGGAATTTCTTCGATCATCGCCTGCGCAACGAGAAAAATTTGGCCGAGAAATTTGCCTACATTTGTCAAAATCCGGTACGCGCTGGGTTAACTCTTAGTGAAGATGATTGGCCTT
>QHOJ01000226.1 GCA_003218735.1 Verrucomicrobiota bacterium | reverse complement strand
GCGACTGCCAGGAAACTTTGTCGCGAAAATAGATCGCCTGGCCGATTCACGGCAGAAACGCAAGCCCGACAAGAATTAGCGCCTGGCGCACCCGCGAAGATTTCACGAGACTTACTGAATGGCCGGCGCATTGGTCACGCGGGCCATTGCATAAAACGTTTTCGACGAACCCTCCGGCTGAATTGTTAGAGTCGCAGCCATATTCCGGCTGGTGTCGTGCGGTTGGACGTCGATCTTGAACTGGCCTTTGCCAGTCTCTGCAACCTTGGTCTCAAAATCCGGACTCGATGACGTGACCTTCAAT
>QHOJ01000225.1 GCA_003218735.1 Verrucomicrobiota bacterium | reverse complement strand
ATCTTTGCCGGCACGGACGACAATCGTCTTCGGCTTGGGCGCTTCGCCCTGTCCCCAGAAAACGAAGGTTGGATTTATCTCAAGCTCTTGCGGGATCACCGCCTTGAGCGTGAGCACTGTCGTGGCATTCACCGGGTCATCGGTGTCAACCGTTACGGTTTTCACCTGTGTCCCGGTGCGATCGCCAATTTTGAAAGTTGCGGTAATTTCACCTTTTTCACCCGGAGGTACTTCGTCCTTTTGGGTTTGCGCAGCCGTACACCCGCAAGACGTATGAACGGATTTAAATCGCACAGATTTGTCGCCGGTATTCTGGTATTTGAAATGGCCGACCGCCTCTTTGTCGGTGCTTGCCGGATGCAATTCCACCGTGGTTTGTTCCCATTTCAGTTCCGCATGCGCAGCTGCGCAAATGACGATCGATAATGTAAAAGCGAGGATGCGTGTTCTCATTTTTGTGAATAGAAGCGTTTAATATAGTCAGCGACGGCATCACGCCAAGCGCGCGGCGAATCGCCGGTCAGCGCGCTATATTTGGCTGTAGAAAGAACCGAATAAACCGGGCGGCGCGCGACCCAGTCTTTCATATCGGCGAGCTTAAGCGCACCAACCGATTTCGTCTTGAGCGCAATTCCTTCGCTCAAGCAGCAATCGAGCGCCCATTGCGCATATTCCTGCCAACTGCATTCGCCGGAGTTGGCGAAATGCAAAATGCCGGTGGCGCGCGCGTTGAAAAGCAGCTGGAGAAGTGCGTGGGCAATGTCTTGGGTGTACGTCGGTGTGGCGAATTTATCCTCGATCGCATCGACCTGTTCCTGTTCGCGCGCGCGCTTCATAACGGCGTCGATGAAACTCGAACGATCTGGACCGAAGACCCAGGAGACGCGAACCACAAGATGCTGATAGTGCGTCTGCAAAACCAATTTCTCCCCTTCCCGCTTCGATTCACCGTAAACGCTGATCGGATTTGCCGGGTCGCTTTCGGTGTAGAGCTGGCGCTTCTCACCGTCGAATACGTAATCGGTGCTGAAGTGGATAAGCTTCGCTTTCTTGTCCCGGCAAATTTCCGCGAGGATGCGCGGCGCATCGGTATTGATCCGAAAGGCCCGGTCGCGCTCGGTCTCACAAAGGTCGACATTCGTAAACGCGGCAGCGTTGATAAGAACACCGAAATCGATCGCGCACAGTTTCTTGCGCATCTCATCAGGGCTTTCGAGATCGACTTGCAGGTGATTGAAGCCGGTGATGTCAAACTTGTCGTCATATTCGCGCATGAGCGCCGCGCCTAAGCGGCCGCCTGCACCTATGATGACAACTTTTGCGTGGGTCACGACTTAATACCGCCCGGTGCGTTCAAGCAACGGTTGCCACCACGCTTGATTGTCGATGTACCATTGAATCGTTTCCTCCAGACCTTCTTTAAAGTTGCAGCGCGGTTTCCAAGTTAGTTCGCGCTGGGCAAAAGAAGAATCGATCGCATAGCGGCGATCGTGTCCGAGACGATCGGTGACGAAAGAAATCAAGCTCTCCGGTTTTCCAAGCTTCTTTAGAATCAGCTTCACCACATCGACGTTCACCATCTCGCCGTCACCGCCAAAATTATAGAGCGATCCCGGTTTCCCCTCGAAGAGTGCAGCGACAATAGCGGCGCAATGATCTTTGACATGAATCCAATCACGCACATTCATACCGTCGCCATAGACTGGCAGCGGCTCCTCCCGCAGCGCTTTAATGATCATGAGTGGAATCAGTTTTTCGGGAAATTGATACGGACCGTAGTTGTTCGAGCAACGCGTGACGATCACTTCTTGCCCGTAGGTCTTGTAGGAGGCAAACGCGAGCAGGTCGGCTCCAGCTTTGCTTGCCGAATATGGGGAACTCGGGTCGAGCGGTGATTGCTCGGTGAATTTCCCGGTGGGGTCAAGCGAGCCATAGACCTCGTCGGTGGAAATTTGAATAAACCGCTGCACGCCGTGGCGGCGGGCACAATCGAGAAGCACGCTCGTGCCGACGACATTCGTGTGAATGAAGTTGAGCGGTGAATTGATGCTGCGATCGACATGCGATTCGGCGGCAAAATTAATCACGGCGTAAAACTGGTGCTCGGTCATCAGCGCGTCCATCTGATCGGCGCTCGCGATGTCGGCTTTGAAAAACTCGTAGCGTTCGCCATGTTCTTCGACCACGCCGTCGAGATTGGCGAGATTGCCCGCATAAGTGAGCACGTCAACGTTGGTCACGTACGCCGGCTTGTAATGTTGCAAAATATACCGAATAAAGTTGCTCCCGATGAATCCGCAGCCACCGGTTACCAGAATGCGCATTGCAGCGCGTACTAGCAGTGGCAAGGGCGGCGCGCTAGCAGATTTTCCAATGCTACGTGATCAACTGGACACGTGGAAGACGCGGCTCGCAGAAACGGGTTGGACGCCGTGGTTGATTCTTGGGTTCGCCGTTTTCCTGCGCTTTTTTCTGCTCGGCATCAAGCCGCCGCATTTCGACGAAGGGATCAACGGCTGGTTTGTCGATCAAATGGTCAAGAACGGATTCTATAGATACGACCCGACCAATTATCACGGACCGCTT
>QHOJ01000224.1 GCA_003218735.1 Verrucomicrobiota bacterium | reverse complement strand
CGCTCATCGCGCAATCGATCCGCTGGGAAATCGGTGAGAGTTTTTTCAATTCACTTACCCGCCGCGTTTTTGCGACGGAAGGCGTTGATCAGGCGATCGAGTTTGTCGATACCGATTTCGACGCTCCGCCGACCGAACATGATGCTGAACTTTGCCGCGCGTCTACCGGCGCAGCATTGCCGGCCTTAATTTCGAGTGCACTGACCGATGTCGACAGCGGCTTTGCGAACCATCACTGGCGCGATTTAGACGGCGCGATCGCTGCGGCCGCGGAACGCATCTTACCCAGGATCGTGCAGCAAAAGGACGCTACTCTCGAAATTTTCCGCGGTGTCTTTTATCGTGGTCGCGGAGCGTATCTCGTCGGCCGAATCACCGCCGGTGCCAAGGCGATCCCCGTGGCGTTTTGTGTGCGTCATCCGGATGAAAGCGGGCTCACTCTGGACGCGGTCCTAATGGGTGAGGGCGACCTCGCCATTCTGTTTTCTTACACGCGCGCCTATTTCCGCGTCGCGGCGCCGTCGCCTTACGACCTGGTGAAATGGTTGCGAGAGTTGATGCCGCTCAAGCGCGCCGCCGATCTTTACAACGCGATCGGTTTTAACCGACATGCCAAAACCGAGTTTTATCGCGATTTCGTCGCGCGGATGAACGCCTCGGCCGACCGTTTCAAAACGGCCGAAGGCACGCCCGGAATGGTCATGCTCGTCTTCACTTTACCCAGCTACGACGTCGTTTTTAAGGTGATCAAGGATCGATTCGATCTTCCCAAGGATACCACTCCAAAGGAGGTGATGCGCCGTTACAAGCTGGTCTTCGAGCACGATCGTGCCGGGCGTTTAGTGGAAGCGCACGAGTTCGAGCATCTCCGCATCCCAAGGAACCGATTCGAGCCAGCCCTCTTGGAAGATTTGCTCCGCGCGGCCGGAAAGACGGTGCGGCTGGAAGGCGACGATGTCGTCATCGCTCATGTTTACGTCGAGCGTCGCATTCGTCCGCTTAACATTTTCTTCGCCGAAGCCGATGCGACTCAGAGTGCAGCTGCCGCTCGCGATTACGGCCAGGCCATCAAGGATCTGGCCGTGTCGAATATTTTTCCGGGCGATGTGTTGACCAAAAACTTCGGCGTCACCCGGCGGGGCCGGGTCGTCTTCTACGATTACGACGAGCTTTGTTTTCTAACCGATTGCAATTTTCGCGATCTGCCGCAGGCCACCACGTACGAGGAAGAAATATCGGCCGAGCCGTGGTTCTCCGTGCGCGAGAATGACGTGTTTCCCGAAGAATTTCCAAATTTTCTCAGCCTGCCCGGATCGGCGCGTGCCGCGCTGCTCGAACAGCACGCGGATTTATTTCATCCTGATTTCTGGCGCAGCGTGCAACGGAAGCTTCGAGAGGGCGAGACTCCGGAAGTATTTCCATATCGGCCGGAGCGACGGTTAGTCACCGCGAATTGAAGCTTACGTTAACTGGGGCCTTTTCCGCCGAAATATTGTCGAGCGCCTTGGCGATTTGTGGACTGCACTTCTTCAGCGACCATCTTTCGCTTTGAAGATGTAGAATAAAGAGCCGAGCGAGGGCGACTGACGCGAAACATAGGAGTAAATGGGTGAGGATCTTCGTGCGGGCGAGCCAGTAATCCGAGACTATTTGTCACAGCGGCGAAGATCGACAACGAAGATCGAACGGAGCAATCTTGCCAGCAATTATGAAGCGCATTCGCCTATCGACGCACGCTTGCGAACAAGCGCTTGAGAGAGGCGCAACCGAAGCGGAAGCGGAAGAGGCGATTCGGAAAGGCTCCCGTGAACCTGCGACGCGCGGTCGTGAGATGTGCCGTTACAATTTTGTCTTCAATAGAACCTGGCAGGGCAAACGCTACTCGATCAAACAGGTCGCTCCGGTCATCAAAGAAGAAGCGAATGAAATCGTTGTCATAACCGTTTACACATTTTACTTTTGAGAGAACAGGCTATGAAAATCAGCTACGATCCGGAGATTGATGCGCTCTACATTCGCTTGCGTGAAGGCAAGCACGAATGTCGTTCCGTCCGCTTGTCCGACGAAGTCGCGCTCAACATCGGCGTCGGCGAGAAACTGGTCGGGATCGAGATTCTCGATGCTAAATCCGTCCTCGGGTCAGGAAAGATTCCAAGCGTGATGCTGGAAGGTATTAAGCCAGTCGATGCCCCGTTGCTTGTCCGCGATAAATCGACAAAGAAATACGGCGCATAGTCGATCGCTTTTGAGGGTCCTTTTCGATGTTCGCCACGTCGAATCTTCGATTGGATGCCTGCTCGCGAAGACTTTCGGAGTTGGGCCTAAATGCTAGTCCGGCTCGGGCCGTTCGGCCTTTTCTTCCTTCCGTAGTCTGCTTTGTGCCCCTCGCATGTGTCTTCAGTTCGGTGTTCGGCGTTGGGCGTTGAGCGTTGAGCGTTGAACGTTTGCTTCCTACGGTTGTCCTTCGAGGAAAGCAGCCGGCCATTTCCAAACACCGCAGAGCAAAGAGCTTTGCGAAGAGTGGGCGGGTGTTCTATTTTTCTCGTATGAGCGCAACCGAAATTATCGAGCAGTTCAAAGCTCTTCCTGCGAGCGAGCGGGCGCAAGTGGCGAAGTTCGTCGTGGAAAATGATGATTCCTGGGTTCCAGAATCCTTTAAACAAGGTATGGCCGACGCCGTTGCGGGTCGTTTTGCCGATATGGAAACTGTGCTCAGCGGAGCGAAACCGCCGTCTCGCGCGGCGGAATGAAATACCGATTTAAGCCTACCCAGCGATTCTGGGAGAGCTTCTACGCGCTCTCACCCAGCCAGAAGGAATCGACGCGCCGAGCCTGGAAAATCTTCCAGGAAAACCCGTTCGATCCGCGACTGCGACCTCACAAGATTCACAAGCTCTCGGCGCGGTTCAACAAAATCGTGACCGCAAACTTCGCGAAGCGCATTGAAAGTGACGAGGCCAAGGCAGATCGCAAGTTTCGGTTGTATGATATCGATCTGGGGAAGCGCAAATTCCCGCGCAGCACGAGTGGGGCCTGGCTGTGGCCGCGCGCCGTGGGCGTAACAAAGCGGCCGTCGCCGTGGCGCGAAAACTCTGCGTAGCCCTCTGGCACGTCTGATGGGACACGTGATCGGAGCGCTGGAGCGACTCGATACCCTCGAGACAAAGCTCGGCAAGTTCGCAACCGAGATAGGTCCTGCCGCACTCCAAGCCCTTGGCTATAACAACAAAGCAGAGTTCGTACATAAAAAACTCTATGTGCTACGAAGCTATCCTTGACCTAACCACATGTCTGCAGCGCATGGTTAGGCGACGTTGTCATTTGAGAGACAGGACAGCTAAAATAAGGCCGCACCAGAAAGATGTGTGCTCAATCCACGTCCAGACCCGCGCAGAAAAGAAGAGCTTCGTGCAGTTCCAAGGGCCAATGTTTTCGGATAGAAACTCTTTACTGCTGCGGGCCTGAGTCTGAGTGATGCTGCTTGCAATCACACCGCCTGCGAGACCCGCTAAACCAAATGCGACAACGGCGCACCAAA
>QHOJ01000223.1 GCA_003218735.1 Verrucomicrobiota bacterium | reverse complement strand
GGTGAACTAGGTCTGGCAATCGACAAAGGCGAAGTTGACGCCGTCTGCAACGCCGAACCGATCGGTAGCTTGCTAATAGCGGAGGGAAAGGTGAGAAACATTGCCGACCAGATAATGGACGAACCATATAACAAAGAGTATTGCTGCGAGGTAATCGCGAACGGCAAATGGGTGGACGCCAATCGGGACACGGCGGCGAGAGCAACGCGTGCCCTGTTGAAAGGCGCAAAGTGGGTCGAGACCAACCCGCGAGCTGCGGCAGTCATGGCCGTGGAAAAGAAATATCTCGCCTCAACACCCGAATTGAATACGGCGGCCCTCGCGCGTTTGCGCTACGTACCAAGCGTCCATCTGGCTGAGGAGTCGGTTCGCGATGCTGGCCGGGAGATGAAAATCGCGAAGATGCTTTCTCCGGAGACCGATACCGAAGCGCTGGCCAAACGTGCCTTCATGCATCTTGACGGCGTTACCGACGAATGGATTAAGACCCTGGAGGTGGAAAAACTCGCCGGAGGCCAAGTCTCACCCGACGAAGATATCCGGCTAATCGCGGCGTTGGTCCAGAAGGATACGGAAGATTCCTGCTGCCGAAGAAAAATGTTCGACCAGCCGGATCAGGATGCTCCGAATCTGGCCGACCCTGACGCATCATGCGTCCAGAAAAACACAATAGCCGCCGAGCAATAAGTCCCCCTAAATCGACTCCGCAGCTGCCTTCCGCGACAACGCACCCGAATGTAGATGCGATTCAGCGGGTGGAACGCGGATCGGAATTGGGTTGGCGCGCGCAGTTGGCGGTCCCTCTCGCGGCTTTAGTGGCGCTCGCAATTCATTTGCTCTTTTCGAAGAGGGCACCGGCCGTCGAAACGCATTCTTATACGCTGTTCTTCTACGAAATCCTCGGTGTGTCGGCTGTCCTCTCAATTGCGCAAGGATTCTGGATGCCATTGCGCTCCTGGATGCGGCATATGTTTCCAATTCTTACGGCGGCAATCTTGTTACTCGGTCTTTGGGACATCGTTACATTTGGTTTCCAACTCCTCCCGATGCCGTACTTTCCCGGGCCCGCAGCGGTACTGCGCAGTCTGATTAATGATCGCGTGCTGTTGCTGGATAGCACCTGGCACTCCCTCGCGTTGCTTCTAAGTGGCTACACCGTTGGTGTGCTTGTTGGCCTGATCAGCGGGATTTGCATCGGATGGTCAACTCCGATTCGTTATTGGGGAATGCCATTGCTCAAGGTCGTCGGACCCATTCCAGCTACGGCATGGATCCCTCTCGCGATGGTAGTTTCGCCGTCCGCTGTCGTGTCCGCAGCGGGATTAATCGCGCTCGCGGTTTGGTTTCCGGTGACAATGCTTACTGCTTCCGGCATTTCTAATACTCGCGCTTCTTACCTCGATGTTGCCCGGACGCTGGGCGCCGGGCGCGCTTACCTCGTCTTCCGCGTCGCAATCCCAGCAGCTATTCCGAATATTTTCATCGGCTTATTTATGGGACTTGGAGCGTCCTTTCTAACACTTGTGGTCGCAGAATCTGTCGGAGTGAAATCCGGCCTTGGCTGGTATGTCAGTTGGGCGCAGGGCTGGGCCGAATATGGCAAAGTCTATGCCGCCCTTATCATCATGGCCGCCTTCTTCTCAACCCTTATGACTCTGCTCTTTAAACTCCGCGACCACGTGCTGGTCTGGCAAAAAGGGGTGATCAAGTGGTAGGCGTTATCGACATGGAAGCATCCTCGCTTCGGATCCGGGAAGTCAGCAAAAGTTTTCCCGCGCCCGACGATCCTCTCACGCGTCGCCTGACGTTAAGTAATATTTCCCTTTCGCTCGCAGCTGGAGAATTAGTTTCGCTCATTGGCCCAAGCGGCTGCGGCAAGTCCACGCTCCTCCGCCTCATCGCCGGCCTCGATTCTCCCGACTCAGGGGAACTCCTTGTTGGCTCTGAGCCCATCACCAGCCCAAACGCGGAACGCGGGCTCGTCTTTCAGGATCCGAATCTCTTTCCGTGGCTCACCGTCCGCCGCAACATCCAGGCCGGCCTCGTCGCGCGCGGGGTGCTACGCGAAAAACGCGACGAAGTGGACCAGTTCATGCGTCTCGTCGGCCTCGAAGTCTTCGCCAACGCCTATCCTCACCATCTTTCGGGTGGAATGGCCCAGCGTGCCGCGCTCGCGCGAGCGCTAATCAATCATCCAAAAGTTCTCCTCCTCGATGAGCCTCTTGGCGCGCTCGACGCTTTCACGCGCATGCGGATGCAGGACGAAGTACTGCGCCTTTGGCAGGCTCACCGCACAACGATGCTGCTGGTTACCCACGACATCGACGAGGCCATTTATATGAGTGACCGCATCATGATAATGAGTCCGCGGCCAGGCAAAATTGAGCAAACTATCTCGGTCGGTTTGGATCGGCCACGCCAGCGCACCAGCGAGGATTTCCTCCGCTTACGCGGCGACATCCTGGAACTTCTTCACCTCGCAGGCGAGTCTTCGGTAGAAAACAAAAACTAGCTCGGCTAATTAATCGGCAATCGCTAATCCAAAAACTTGTCCCGAGTGAAGCGCAGCGGAGTCGAATGGATCCAAAATGGAATGAGCCGGCAGTCGGATTCGAACCGACGATCTGCTGATTACAAATTTTACGCTGACGAAAATGGCCATGCCCCGTTTAGGCTGGGTGTGGAGATTAAATGCAAGGCAAAAGGGCAGTTTGGCACTCGTCGGAACAGAAAAAGTGTCCAAGCACTTTAACCGCTCCGCAGGCCTTCAAACTCAGACCGAGACAATCCCCCCGGGTTCCACACCAGCAGATCAATGTCCTCGTGGAAAATCACCCCCTCAGGTAGTTCAGAAATCTTTTTCGCTAGAAGTTCCTCTATATAGACAGGCGGAGGCAATCTGGCGCGATGGATCTTGGTCCCATCTACACATGTGGTCTCTTAGGGGTGTAGGGCAGCGTACTACACGGGCCGTGCATTTTTTTTGTATCTTTCGTCCGCACAGGGGATATTATTTGGAGCGATTGCGTGATGGATGTCTTTGCTGCAGCACACTACCGACCGGGGTAGCCGTCGCTTGGGGAATGCGGCGTGCTTGCCGTTGTGCGGGTTTGCCGTGGTTTGTCTTCTGCTG
>QHOJ01000222.1 GCA_003218735.1 Verrucomicrobiota bacterium | reverse complement strand
GCGTTCCAGGAATGCGTCCGAGAAAGGCCACGTGCGGCCGCGCCGCGCGCCGGATTAACAAGACTAACGAGATAATCGCGCCGATCATCACACCGCGCAGCAGTCCCTGCCCGAGAACGCCAATGATGGCTGCGATGGCGACGATGAATTCAGTGCGATCGCTGCGCCAGAGATGTTTGAGGGCGGAGACCTTGAACAGGCCGGCTACAGCCACCAACACGACGGCGGCCAGCACCGGCTGAGGCAACGCGGCCAGCAAGTGCGAGAAGAAAAGCACCACCACCAAAATAATCCCTGCGGCGAATGCACCTGACAGTGGCGTGCGCGCGCCCGCGCCTTCGTTGACCAGGGATTGTGACATGCCGCCACTCACTGGAAAGCCGCGGCCGAGACCGACGGCGAGATTCGATGCGGCGAGCGCGAGGAATTCCTGGTTCGCATCAAGGCGGCCGCCATGTTTGGCCGTAAACATGCGACCAATCGCGGGCAGTTCGTCCCAATCCGCCCAGTGAATCGCTGGCAGTCCCATGGCCGGCAACCCTTGCGGGACTTCGCCTAACAGTTTCACCCCGCGCGCTTCCAGGCCGAGCCAGCCCGCAGCCACAATGCCGCCCACCACCACAAACAGCGCCACGGGTTTGTTCTTAAGAAAAATCTTGCCGAGCACCAGCACCGCCAGCGCGATGCCGCCAATCGTGAGAGAGGTGAAATTGGTTTCGGGCAGGTGGGTAAGGAAGTTGCCGCTGTTCTTCCAGAAGTTGCCGTGGGCGCCATGGATGCCAAACAACTTGGGCAACTGCGTACTGGCGAGGAACAGTGCCACGCCACACTTGAACCCGACCATCACGCTCTCGGAGATGAAGTTGACGATCGAGCCTGCCTTAACTAGCCAGGCGGTGAAGGCGATGCACGCCACAAGTACCGCTGTGCCCGCCGCCAACGCGCTGAACCGGCTCGTGTCGCCGCCCGCAATTCCGCCTAACGATGCGCCGACGAGCAGTGAAATCGCGGACGTGACCGTGATAGTCGTGTGCCGTGAACTACAGAACAGCCAGAAGACCAGTCCGCCAAACAAGCACGCGTACAGTCCGGCTTCCGGAGGCAGGTTGGCCAGCGACGCGTCGCCCAGCCCGGCGGGCAAAAGATACGCCGCCAGCGTGATGCCGGCGACCAGGTCAGCACGAAACCAGGCGGGCTTGTAGCTCCGCAACCAACGCGCAGCCGGCACGATCGCGAACCAGCGGCTCGAGCGCGCAGGCCCGTCGTCGTTCGTTGCCATTGCGCTCATTTTTTCGCGAGCAGAGCCTTCTTCACTGCGGCGAGCTCTTTGCTTTTCGCCGCGCTAATTTCCGGGTATTGCAGATTGAGCGAGGCCAGCGCATCGATCACCGCCGCGGCCACGACCACGCGCGTGAACCACTTGTTATCCGCCGGCACCACATACCACGGCGAATCTTCCGTCGCCGTCTCGCGGATCGTTTCCTCGTAGGCTTTCATGTAATCGTCCCAAAATTCACGCTCCTTCGCGTCGTTGGCGGAGAACTTCCAGTTCTTCTCCGGCAGGTCGATCCGTTCGAGAAAACGCTTCTGCTGCTCCTCTTTTGAGACGTGCAGGAAAAATTTCCGCACGATCGTCCCGTTGCGCGTGAGGTAACGCTCGAAACCGCGGATGTCCTGAAACCGTTGGTCCCAGATGTCCTTCGTCACGCACTGCTGCGGCAATTTTTGTCCAGCGAGAAACTCCGGATGGACGCGCACCACC
This sequence comes from Verrucomicrobiota bacterium, assembly GCA_003218735.1. GTDB lineage: Bacteria > Verrucomicrobiota > Verrucomicrobiia > Chthoniobacterales > UBA10450 > Udaeobacter. The sequence goes on along the minus strand of QHOJ01000222.1, from coordinate 1,637 downwards.
AGCGTCTCCTCATAATAGCTCCGGTTGAAAATACCGATCCGTCCGCGTTCCGGCAGCACCTTTTGACAACGCCAGAGATAGTCGTGATCGAGATCGTCTGACGTGGGCGCCTTGAACGATGACACCTGGCACCCCTGCGGATTTACACCCGACATCACGTGCTTGATCGTCCCGTCCTTCCCCGCCGCATCCATCGCCTGAAAGATGAGCAGCAACGACCAGCGATCCTGTCCGTAAAGCATGTCCTGCAACTCCGCCAGCGCCTCTACACCGGTCTGCAGCGCCTCCTTCGCACGTTGCTTGTCATCGGACTGGAGTTCGCCGGTGTCGCCCGGGTCGACATCCTTCAGCCGGAACTTTTCTCCGTTCCTGACACGGTAAGGCTTGGACAATCTGTGGGCTGCTGCGATGACTTCCTTGGTTTTCATATGATGATGTTGGATTGATGCGGCGCTCTCGGCGTTTACCCGGCGAGCCATGCGCGCGCTTCGGACTCGCCTGTTTCTGGAAAACGAACAGCCAGTGGATGGAAGGCTTCATCATTCAATTCTGTTTTGGGCCCAAGCGCGCAACGTACAACCTGCTGGCAACAATGAAGAAGAAGCCGGTGGACCAGCCGCACATCAGGATGCCAGTGAGCGCTTCGACGCCGGCGACGAGACGCCAGCCTTTCGCGAGCACGAGATCGCCGTATCCCACAGTGGTGTAAGTGACGACCGCGAAGTAGAGCGACGATTCAAGATCCGGCAGGCATTTCTTCCACCAGAAAAATAACCCCCACATCGCGATCTCGACCATGTGAATCGTGATTGCCCACGAGGCGAGCTGGATGAGCAACCATGTGCGCGGGACGAAACCCGCGTCGTCCGCCGTTTTCCACAACGGTAGGCGGCGCAGGACGATCGTTAGGCCGGCACCGTGGATTATCACCGTGAGGGCGAGCAGGAGAAAGGCGTCGGCGACTTTCGCGAGCATGGGTGGACGCCCCTATTTCCCCGATACGCCGGTCCCTTTGAAATCGCCGCCGAGCGCGAGGTGCAAGTTCACGCGTTCGCGCAGTCGGGAGGCGCGGACTTGGGTTAATTGGACTTTTGCGGCGAGATTTTCCCCGGCAAGCCGCAAGATCGTGAACATGTCGATCTGGCCCTGTTCGAGCTGCTCCCTGCCGAATTTCACGGAGTCGGAACTGCTCGAAACCGCGTCGGCCAGCGCGCCTTCGCGTTTGCGCAGGTAGTAATCGCCTGCGAAAGCGTCTTCCACGTCTTCGAACGCTCGCAACGCGGCACCCACGTAGCTTGCCGCGGCGGCTTTTTGCTCGGCGGTGCGAAGATCCTGCGCAGCCTTAAGTTCACCGCCGAAGAAAATCGGTTGCGTAACCCCGGCAGCCAGACTCCAGACGACGGCATCGAGCGTGCCGATCGAGTCGAGCTGCGCGGTTCCGAGTCCACCCGTGGCGCTAAGCACAAAGCGCGGCAGGCGCGCGGTGCGAGCCTCGTTCACCCGATGAAAGGATGCTGCGAAACGGCGCTCACTGGCGATGAGGTCCGGCCGGCGTTCGAGAATTTGCGCGGGCAGACCGGCCGGCACGCCTTTTGGTTGTCCGGGGAAGGAACGTCGCACCTCAAATCTGCCCGCGG
>QHOJ01000221.1 GCA_003218735.1 Verrucomicrobiota bacterium | reverse complement strand
CGAATGAGCGCTCGCCATTCAGTAGGCCAGCGATGCTATGAATCTTCGTCGTCTCAATCGCTTCCTCCAGCGACATCGGCGGAATGATCGTGGGGATGCGTTTCGAAAGCATCGATTTGCCTGAGCCGGGAGGGCCAATCATGAGCACGTTGTGACCGCCGGCCACAGCCACTTCGATGGCGCGCTTAACGTGGCCCTGGCCTTTTACATCGCTAAAATCGACATCGTAATTTTGGTGCGTGGCAAAAAAGCCTGTGAGATCGGCACGCGTGGGCAGGAGCGCGGTTTCCCCGCGCAAAAAATCAAACGTCTGTCTCAGATTTTGCACGCCGTAGATGTCGATCTTGTCAACCATGGCTGCTTCGAGCGCGTTGGCTTCCGGCACAAACAACGCCCGTTTGCCGCGACGCCGGGCTTCGAGCGCAACTGGCAAGACGCCTTTCACGGCGCGGACCGCACCGTTCAAAGCGAGTTCACCTACGAAGCTGAAATTTTCGAAAGGCGAGCTATCCAGTTCTTCAGTCACCGCGATCATTCCAAGCGCAATCGGTAAATCGAAGCTAGGGCCTTCTTTTTTAATATCGGCCGGGGCGAGATTGATCGTAGTCCGGCCGCGCGGCCAAAAATATCCGCTATTTGCAATCGCGGTTGTCACTCGGTCGCGGCTCTCCTTCACGGCTGCGTCCGGCAAGCCGACGATGACAATGTTTGGGTCGCCGCCAGCACCGTTGACCTCAATTTCAACTTCGTATGCATCCACGCCGTAAACCGCGGCGGAATAAATTTTGGCGAACATGGCGGGTTAGGTTGTCAAAGATATTAGAGGAGGAAAAGAGGCAATTAACAGTGCGAAACCGTGGGAAAATAAAGTCCCGAGAATCAGCGCTGAACTGAAGGGTCTAGCCTTGTTTGAAAGAGGTTGTGCCGACAGATAAAAAAATTGAACAACACACGTCCGGTCACTGTCAGAAATCCGAATATTTAACCTTGTTAAATACTTTTGAGAATGCTACAACGCGTGATCGACAAGGCGCCGGCCAATACCACTGACGGTACATTGTCGATTCAACCCCCCAAAATCATTGATGAAAAAGAGCTATATGGCTGCTGAAGATAGCGATACCGGAATTAAGATTTACCTGCGCGAGATCGGGCAAATCCCGCTCTTGACTCCGGAACAAGAGATTACTCTTGCCGCAAAGATCAAAAGGGGCGACCGCGAAGCGCGGGCGCTGATGATCCGTTCAAATCTGCGCCTTGTGGTCAAGATTGCGCATGATTACGCGAATCTCGGCCTACCGCTGCTTGACCTGATCTCCGAAGGAAACATCGGCCTGATGAAAGCGGTGGAGCGTTTTGATCCCGCAAAAGGCGGCAAGCTCAGCACATACGCCGCATGGTGGATCAAGCAGTCGATCAAGCGGGCGCTGGCGAACCAGAGCAAGACCATCCGCCTGCCCGTTCACTTGGTGGACAAAATTTCCAAGATGCGCCGCGTTTCCTTACAAATGAGCGAGGAACTTGGCCGTGAACCGACCGATGATGAACTTGGCGACGAGATCGGGATCGCAAGCGGAAAAGTCTCGCAGCTCAAGACTGTATCGATCCGCCCGGCGTCGCTCGATGCGCCAATTAGCGACGACGACTCCACTGAGTTTGGCGAGATCGTCGGGGATGAGGAAGCTCAGACGCCATTTGAGCTATTGCGCGACAAGAATCTTCGCAATGAAGTCGGCGGTTTGCTTGATGTGCTCGACGATCGGGAGAAGAAAATCATTTTTCAACGCTTTGGATTGGACGGCGGTAAACCCAAAACGCTGGAAGAAGTCGGAAAGAAGTTCGGCGTTACGCGCGAACGCATCCGGCAGTTGCAGAATATTGCGCTCTCGAAGCTCCGCCGCGCTCTGAGCAAGAAGGAACGTCCAGTCGACGTTGAATTACCGGTCGAAGCTTAGATCGACGGCAGCAAAGTTGTGTAAAAACGCGCCGACGAAAATGTCTGCGCGTTTTATTTTGCTGTGCGCAGTTGCACCGAATCGATGCGGTCTTCGCCTGCGCGAACATCGCTGATGATCACGAGTTGATCGCCCGCGGTGGTCAATTTGTTTTCGCGCAAAAACTTCTCCGCGACCTCGATTGTCGCATTCGGGTCCTCAGTGAAATTAATTTTCACCGGATAAATCCCCCAGCAGATCGATAATTGCCGGCAAACTTCCGCGCTCGAGGTGAAAGCAAATATCGGAGCTTTCTCTGGACGAAGATTTGAAACGTAACGCGCCATTGCTCCGTGCCGGGTAAAAACGATAATTTTTGCGCGCCCCAGCGAATTCGCCAGGACTACGGCCGAAGCAACTGTCTTTTGCC
>QHOJ01000220.1 GCA_003218735.1 Verrucomicrobiota bacterium | reverse complement strand
GGCGCGTGCGGGAGGAAGCCGGTCTAGCTTACCGGATATCGGCATTCTCCTACACGCCCGGCGATCCAGGCTTGTTTGGCATCGATGCCACTCTTGATCCAAAGAAACGCGAAGCAGCCGAGCAATTGGTGTTGCGCATGCTCGATGAAGTAAAGCAAAGCGGCGTCACGGCAGAGGAATTGATAAAGGCAAAAAAAATGTCCCTCAGTCATCAGCTCGTCGCACTGACTACGATGCGCGGCCAGGCTTCCGATATCGGCTCGAATTGGTTGCTCACGCGTAATCTCAATTTCAGCCGGGATTACCTCGACGCCGTCCAGAGGGTTACGCTTGATGACATTAAGCGAGTCGCGGCCCATTATCTGACGAACGAAAACCTCACCGTCGTATCGTTGAATCCCAAAGGTTCAGTGCTGCCAAAAGCCGAAGCCGCAAAACCCATCAGCGCAGGCCAGGTACAAAAATTCCAGTTGTCAAATGGATTGCGACTTCTGGTGCGCGAAGATGCGCGTCTGCCGCTAGTTGCGATTGGCGCAATTTTTCGCAGCGGCCTTCTCGCGGAGACGCCGCAAACAAATGGCATTACCCGTTTAATGGCGAAGGCGCTGTTGAAAGGAACCACAACGCGCACGGCGGAGCAGATTGCAAACGAGATTGAGGCGGTCGGCGGCTCCATCTCAAGCGAGGCAAGCAATAATACCTTTAACGTTGCCCTCGAAGTGACCAAGCCCGACGTCAAGCTGGCTGTCGAGTTGCTCTCGGATGTGTTGCTCAACGCGACCATGCCGGAAAAACCGATTGCGCGGGAAAAAGAAATCCAGATCGCCGCGATCAAACAGGAGGAAGAGCAGCTGACAACTGTTGCGCGCAACATTTTGCGCCAGGCGCTCTTCACCCAGCATCCGTACGGGTTGCGGGCAAACGGTTCGGTCGACTCGGTCCAGCGACTGACCCAGAAAGATTTGCTTGAATTTCGAGATCGTTATGTGGTCGCAAAAAACGGCGTCCTTTTCGTCTTTGGCGACGTGAAGGCGGCGGAGGTGAAACAGCTTTTCGAGCAAGCGCTTGGTGGAATGAGACCCGGCGCGCTCGCCTTGACGGACGCGCATCCCGCCGCACCACTCAGCAAAACCGAGTCTGTCGAAAGCCGAAAGGACAAAGCGCAAGGCGTAATCATGGTCGGATATCGTGGCGCAGATATTTTCAGTCCGGACCGATACGCGCTGCAATTAATCGATGAAGCAAGCAGCGATCTTGGCTCTCGCTTTTTCATCCGTATTCGCGAACAGATGGGCCTGGCCTACTACGTCGGTGCCAGCCAGATGGAGGGACTCGTACCGGGGCTTTTCGCATTTTATCTGGGCACCGATCCGCAAAAGATCGAGCCAGTGAAAACCGCATTGCTCGATGAGATCAGGAAACTCGCCAGTGATGGTCTTACGAATGAAGAACTGGCACGCGCGAAAAAGAAATTGATCGGG
>QHOJ01000219.1 GCA_003218735.1 Verrucomicrobiota bacterium | reverse complement strand
ACCGTCGGGTGGAGACTCTCGATACTCTGCCGAAATCGCGCGCTGTGCTGCTCGACGTGTCGGCCTGGCAATTTATCCGCATCGCCGGTAAACGGTTGCCCACAGTTTATCGCCGTCGCCTTGAAAAATTTCGACATGCCCCCGGCATTTTTAAAATCGACTACGCGCTAAGCAGCTCGATTCCGTGGAAAGCAGAGGCGTGCAAACGCGCAGGGACGATCCATCTCGGCGGCACAATCGATGAAATCGCGACGGCGGAGCGCGATGTCTCCCGCGGAAGAATTCCCGAGCGCCCGTTTACACTCGTGGCGCAGCAAAGTCTTTTCGATGACAAACGCGCTCCACGCGGACAACACACGCTCTGGGCTTACTGCCACGTTCCATTCGATTGCAAGATCGACATGTCCGAGCGCGTGGAATCACAAATTGAACGCTTCGCGCCCGGTTTTCGCGACTGTATTCTCGCGCGGCACAGGATGAGCGCCGTCGATCTTGAAAAATCGAATCCGAATTTGGCTGGCGGCGACATCAACGGCGGCGCGGCGAACCTTGGGCAATTGATCGCACGCCCGATCTTCAGTCCCACACCGTATCGCACGCCGCTGCCGGGCATTTATTTGTGCTCAGCATCAACTCCGCCCGGCGGTGGCGTCCATGGCATGTGCGGCTATCACGCCGCGCGCGCGGCTCTCCGCGAAGTCTTCGGCAAGCGATAGTCAGGTTTGAGGCTTAGTGGCTCAATGGCACCCAACCACGCGTGAAATAATCCCCGAGCGTCAGCGCGATCAGAATCATCAGCCACATCACGCCGGCGATTGCCGCGAGATGTAAAATGCGACGACTGCCTTTGATGTGCATGAAGAACAACGCAATCACGATTGCTTTCGTAATCGCCACAGCCAGCGCAAAGATCAAATTGAACGGGCCAAGATCGACATAGGCGATCGACCACGTGACCGCGAGCAGCGTGAGCAACGCGATGCAAGTCCGAAAATAAATTTTTGGGGCGACAACTTTTTCCATCAGCGATGCCCAACCAAATACAACAGCGGAAACAGGAAAACCCAGACGATGTCGATAAAATGCCAGTACAAACCGGTAATCTCAATCTGGCTGTAATTTCCGCCGCTAAATTTTCCCCGCCACGCAAGCAGCGCCAAAACTAGCAAAATTCCGATGCCGACTGTGACGTGGATCGCGTGGAGCCCGGTCATTGCAAAATAAATCCAGAAAAACAGCTCTGCATTGTGCGGATCGGGACCTTTCCATTCAAAGTGGGCTCCCGGAACGAGATGCTCGACGAAATCATTGTGATATTCGACGGCTTTGATCGACATGAAGACACAACCCAAAAAGGCGGTACCGAGCAGCAGCCTAACTAGTAAGCGGCGGTGATCGAGTTGCGCCGCACGAACGCCGAGCGCCATTAACAAACTGCTGACCAGCAACACAGCCGTGTTTGTTCCGCCAAGCACAACATCGAGCCGGCGGCTCGCATCGACGAAGACGTGACCGTAAGTAAACCGGTAAATTGTGTAGGCAAGAAACAGCCCGCCAAAAAAAAGCACCTCGGTCGCCAGAAAAATCCACATGCCGAGCTTGGCCGCGTCGCGCTGCTGGTCGATATCATCGAATTGTTCGGCGACGAATGCCGGCCGGTCAGACACTTGCGAGGTTAAGATCGACATCTTCTTCTGCTGAATATGCGTACGGTCCGTCCGTCACGATCGGTGTTCGCTCGAAATTATCTTTCGGCGGCGGGGAAGACGTTTGCCACTCCAGACCCGTTGCGCGCCATGGATTTGGTCCGGCCACTCGGCCGAACTTCAGCGACCATAAAAAATAAATGAGCGGCAATAAATAACCGATTCCGAGGATCGACGCACCCGCCGTCGAGAGAACGTTGAAAACTTGGAATTCGGGCGGATACGCGTGGTAACGGCGCGGCATTCCGAGATAACCGAGAATGAATTGTGGAAAAAAGGTGAGATTAAACCCGATGAAGGTAATCATCGCGGCGAGTTTGCCTGCGAACTCCGGATATAAGCGCCCGGTGATTTTCGGCCACCAATAATGCAGGCCGCCCATGAACGCCATCACCATTCCGCCGACCATGATGTAATGGAAATGCGCGATGACGAAATAACTGTCGTGCACGTGAACATCGACAGCGAGAGTGGCGAGAAAAAGCCCCGTCATCCCGCCGATGGTAAAAAGCCCGATGAAACCCAGCGCATAAAGCATCGGCGTTTGGAATGAAACGGATCCTTTGTGCAGAGTCGCCGTCCAATTGAAAACTTTGATTGCGGACGGAATGGCGACCAGAAAACTCAGAACCGAAAAGACCATCCCCGCGTAAATGGATTGGCTGCTGACAAACATGTGATGGCCCCAAACGAGGAACCCAAGGACTGCAATCGCCATGCTGGCCGCCGCGACGAAACCGTAACCAAAAATTCGTTTGCGCGAGAAACAGGTGATCAACTCACTGATCACGCCCATTCCCGGCAGAATCATGATGTAAACCGCCGGATGCGAGTAGAACCAAAAGAGATGTTGGAAAAGGATTGGGTCGCCGCCAAGTTTTGGATCGAAAATTCCGACGCCCCAAAAACGTTCCACTGACATCAACGCAAGCGTGATTGCGAGTACAGGAGTGGCGAGCACCAGGATCAAACTGGTGGCATAAAGTGACCAGACAAACAGCGGTAAGCGAAACCAGGTAAGCCCCGGCGCACGCATTTTGTGCGTCGTCGTCATGAAATTCATTCCGGTGATGATGGAGGAAAATCCGGCGACGAAAACGCCCGCCGCCATTGAGATGACGTGCGAGTTCGCGTAAGTGGTGCTGTAGGGTGTGTAAAACGTCCACCCGGTATCGACGCCGCCGCGAACGAGCGACCAAAGTGTGAGCGCACCGCCCGCGACAAACAAATACCAGCTGAAC
>QHOJ01000218.1 GCA_003218735.1 Verrucomicrobiota bacterium | reverse complement strand
ACTCAAAATTCCCGCAGCCCCAGACTGCGACCTGCTTTACATTGGGAAGCTCCAACGCGCGATTCACCCAACCGCCGCAACCCCATTTTGGCGGGCGCACGTCCCAATCAGGATGATTGTCGAAGGAAACAATTGTGACCGGCTTCGCGAATCGTCGGATCCAGAGCGCAGTCAAATAATGGAAATCGCCTGAGCCGTAGAGCAAAAATGGCGACGAGAGACGCAGTTCATATTCGCGGTAAAACTCGGCGACTAGGCGCGGCGGCGCGGAGAACCGCAGCTTCGGCCCCCAGTTGCGCGCATCGACAGTGCGCAACCCCAAAGGTTGATCCGGCCACGCGTCATCCAAGTTGAGATGTTCCATTAATTCAGAGACCAAATTGTGATTACCGCTCTGAAGGAATGAGAAGTTCGCTCCGCATCTTTCATCCGGTTGTCGATCTTACGCGCGATTGTCAAATCGCGTGCGAAGTTAAGGTGAGATGGCACAGGAAACTCAGGCTGGAAAACTAAAGGAACACGAAAAAGAGCGAGATTTTTTTTGCGTGGTGAGTGATGCATTTCGCGTCTTTGCCCGCCGTTGCTCGGTCGCTCTCGGAAGTGCCTGGGCTTTTGCCGGCGCTGTGCTGGTCATCCTCGTGTGGATTCTCACCGGACCAACGTTTCATTTTTCCGATACCTGGCAATTGATCATCAACACCGCCACAACCATCGTCACGTTCCTCATGGTGTTCCTTATCCAGAACACACAAAACCGCGATGCCAAAGCAGTGCATCTCAAACTCGATGAGGTAATCCGCGCACTTAAAGGCGCACGAAACCAGCTTGTCGACCTTGAAAATTTATCTGACGAAGATCTGAAGAAGCTTGAGAAACAATTCCAGCACCTGCGCAAAAAAGCCGAGCGCGATGGAATTGGTTCTCGCAATGTTACACCCGCCGAGTCGCGTTGAGCGTCTGGTCAACTGACAATCGTTTCAGGCTTTCGGGCTTCGCCAGTTCGCAGAAACATTTTGCCGCTTGGACAGAGCCGGAAAATTTCACACTGACTGCAATCCGGTTTACGCGCGTAACAACGGCGGCGTCCGTGCCAGATGAGCCAGTGACTCCAGTTCGTCCAATGCTCACGCGGCACAAGCTTCATCAAGTCGCGCTCGATCTTATCCGCATCTTTATGTTTTGTCAGGCCAAGCCGGTGCGACAGTCGCGCCACGTGCGTGTCCACGACGATCCCTTCGTTTTTTTCAAAGGCATTTCCGAGCACAACATTGGCCGTTTTACGGCCAACGCCGGGTAATTCGCGTAATTCCTCCATCGTATCAGGAACTTTTCCGCCATGTTCCTCCGCGATTGCACGCATCGCCGCGCGAATGCTCTTCGTCTTGTTCCGAAAGAATCCTGTCGATTTAATTGCGTTTTCAAGCTCCGCCTGCGGCGCATTCGCATAATCTTTTGCCCTCCGATATTTCTTAAAGAGAGCAGGCGTGACCATGTTTACGCGCTTGTCCGTGCATTGCGCCGAAAGAATCGTCGCGATAAGCAATTGGAGCGGATTGTGAAAATCCAACTCACAATGTGCTCCCGGATAAACCTGTGGCAGGACCTGCAATA
>QHOJ01000217.1 GCA_003218735.1 Verrucomicrobiota bacterium | reverse complement strand
AATTTGGAACGCAATCGTACACGAACACCGGCGGCGTTCGCTGCTAGGGTTTGTGCTGATGCTGACGCAGGCATTCTTCTACAACGCGATCTTTTTCACCTACGCGCTGGTATTGATGCGGTTTTATGCGGTGCCGGCAAAAAATGTCGGCGGCTACTTGTTGCCGTTCGCGCTTGGAAATGTGCTCGGGCCGATCGTGCTTGGGCATCTGTTTGACACAATCGGCCGGAAACGGATGATCGCTGCCACCTATGGACTCGCGGGAATTTTGCTCGCCCTGACCGCATGGCTTTTTCAAGCGGGAATGCTGACCGCGGAAACGCAAACGTTGGCGTGGACGGTAATATTTTTCGTGGCCTCCGCGGCGGCGAGTTCGGCTTATTTGACAGTGAGCGAGATTTTTCCAGTTGAGATCCGCGCATTGGCGATCGCAATTTTCTACGCGATCGGGACACTGGCAGGCGGAGTCGGGGCTCCAGTATTGTTTGGGTGGATCATTGGCATGGGATCGATCACCGCATTGTTTATCGGATATCTCGTCGCCGCGGCCTTGATGATTCTTGGGGCACTCGTCGAAGCGTGGATCGGAGTGCCAGCCGAACGGCGATCCCTTGAGCACGTGGCCGCGCCGCTCTCAAGCAAAGGATTGTGATGACGTAAATCGTTACATCGCTGCATCCGATCGCCAAATCGATCCCGAATGACGAATCTCGGTTCTCGATTCACGATTCACCTCGCCGATATGGTGAGCTCGCAGGTGTGAATTGGGCCCGCGGGCGTCAGTTTGCTGGAATAAAGATGAAACGAATCGACGCGGACCATTCCCGCATCGAGATCGGCATTCGCTTTCAGGAATTTCCGCACTGATTGCGGCGAGATGCGCTGGCATCGCGCGAGCGTGACGTGTGGATGGAACGGCCGCAGCTCCGGCTCAAACCCCGCACCTAACGCCGCTTCCTGCACCCGTTTGTGCAATTGGAAGAGATGGGGATGTCCACGACCGACGCCGATCCAAATAATTTTTGGCTCACCTTTCGATGGAAATGTTCCCACACCGATGATCGGCAGAAAAAAAGCGCCGAAAACAATTGCGCTTAACTTTTCCCGGAATGTTAGATCGACAGCTTCCGGGACATTGTCAAAGAAACCGAGCGTAAGATGCATCTTATCGGGTTCAATCCAACGTACGCCGCGAATTTGCGGATCGAGATCGACAAGGAGACGTTTGATTGATTCCGGCAGATCAATCGCAACGAAGAGCCGTTTGCCTGTCATTTCGCTATTCGCGCGGCATTTCGTTATTACGCAAGGTGGCGCGATCGGCGAAACGCGTCATCCACGCAGGAAACAGGCGCCGGGTTTCAGATCCCGTGCGCGATTCATCACCTACATCCTTACCTGCGGCTTTGGGTAGAAAACGGTTCACGATTTTCATTGCGTAGCCGGTCAGATTTGGAAAAAGCGCATTCCCAAGAATGGCTGTTCGCGCGGCATATGTAAGCGTGAGCGAGGGCTGACCACGACGACAGGCAGCGAGAATTTTTCGCGCAGCGCGCTCGGCATTCATGGAGATCAGCGGCGCTGCAGCGGAAACGGCGAACCAGGCGAATTCGGAATCATGCTTGCCTTTAAATTTTGCATTCACATGCGAGCCAGTTCGCATCATTCCTGGAGCGACGGTTGTTACATAGATGTTGTCACGGGCGAGCTCAGCGCGAATACCATCAGAGAACCCGGTAAGCGCAAATTTGCTCGCGCTGTATGGCGCCAGGTGGGGAACGGCGATTTTGCCGCCAATGGAGGAGATGTTGACGATGCGACCACCACCCCACGTCCGCATTTCAGGAACGACTTCCGAGATCAATTCATACGGCGCCCAAAAATGCACCGCCATGGAACGTTCGAAATCCTCTCGCGTCATGTGCTCGAGCGGACCGACCTCGATGATGCCGGCGTTATTAATTAAGATGTCGATCTTGCCGAAGCGATCGATCGTTTGACGGATGGCAGACTGAATTTGCCCGGAGTCGAGCAGATCACATTGGATCGTAAGCACCCGACCGCCACGTCCTGTCAGGTCAGTTTTTGCGCGGATCAATTCGTCATTATCCCTGGCAAGGAGAGCCACTTTGCCGCCTTCAGCACAAATCTGCCGAGCCAGGACCAGGCCGAGACCACGTGAGCCACCGGTGATGAGCGCAACCTTGTTCTTGAGGAGAAAGCGCTGTGTTCGGCTTCGGCGCAGAATCAGCCATGCGGTGAAGAGGAGGGCTACCGCGAGTAGCAAAACGCGAACATTCATTTCAGTAAATTAAGGTCTAGCACGCGATGCTTCCCGGCAAGCTGCGGCGAAGGACAGGCGCGGTGAATGCCGAATGACGAAGCACGAAGGAATGACGAAAACCGAACTTTCGTGGACGCTTCGAAACCCGCTGGCTGAAGTCGTCATTCGACCTTCGACATTAATTCGACCTTCGACATTTAGATTTCGTCATTACGACTCGAGATCT
>QHOJ01000216.1 GCA_003218735.1 Verrucomicrobiota bacterium | reverse complement strand
TTCCGGGCGTTGATATCGCGATCAAACCGGTCCGTTCCTACGTTTACGGCGCCCTCGCTGCGCATCTGCTCGGTTACGTCGGCGCGCCTGACGATATCAATAAAGAGGAGGCAAAGAAGTTCACATTCTATCAGGGCGACGTGGAAGGAAAATCGAATATCGAGAAATCGATGGATGAATATCTGCGTGGCAAACCTGGCGTGCGTTATCTGCGGCGCGATGCGAAAGGCGTGATTAACGGAGTTTTACGTGAAGATCCGCCGAAACAAGGAGCCAATGTCTTCCTCACGCTCGATGCACGGATCCAGGCGATTGCCGAAGAGGCATTGCGCGCAGTGGGTCGCGGCGGAGCGGTCGTTGTTGATCCCAACAACGGCAACGTCCTGGCGATGGTGTCGGTTCCATCATTCGACCCGAACACATTTATCCCCAGTATCAAAGCGAAAGACTGGAAGGCGCTGCAAAAAGACGAAAGCGACCCTCTGGTCAACCGGGCCATTAGCGCATTGCCGCCTGGATCGACATTCAAGCTCATCACAGCGCTTGCTGGGTTGCGGAGGAATCTGGCGAACGCGCGCTACAGTTGCGGCGGCGGCGTCAGTTACGGCGATCACTTCTTTCAGTGTTGGGTCGCGGAAAAGCATTACACCCACGGCACGCTCGGCTTGACGGACGCGATAAAGGTATCGTGCGACTCCTTTTTTTATCAGTACGGCAACGCGGCTGGGATCCAGTCGATTGATATCGTCGGTAAAATGTTAGGCTTGGGTGAAGAATCTGGCCTGCAATTGACGGGCGAACAAACTGGCAATTTGCCCGGACCAGAATGGATGCAAATCCATCATCCGCAAGAGCGCTGGTCGCAGGCGCAGACGGCCAACGTTTCAATCGGCCAGGGTTACACGCTGGTTTCGCCGCTCCAATTGGCGATGGCCTACGTGACGATAGCAAACGGCGGCATCTGTTTTTACCCTCGGCTGGTCGATAAAGTTTTAAACCAGAACGGCTCGCCTGCTCTTGACGAAAACGGCAAAGTCGCGGTCACGCGAGCAAATCGATCTCGTGCGCAAAGGGCTCTGGAAAGTTGTCAATGAAGACGGCGGCACGGGCGGGCGAGCGCGATTGAAAAATGTGCAGGTTGCCGGCAAGACTGGTACTGCCCAGGCCACCGATCGCGGCCACAAAGACACAGTCGCGTGGTTTGCCTGTTTCGCACCATTCGATAATCCCAAGTATGTGGTCGCTGTGATGGTGCAGGGTGGCGAACACGGTGGCAGCGTCGCCGGACCGGTCGCTACGCGAATTCTGGAACGCACGTTGGCGATGGATGAGGGTGCCTTCGATATGCAAGTGGCCTGGCTCACACCTGCGCACAAGTCGAACCCGTTCCAGATGATTAAGGATGTGAATTACGCTGGAGGGAACGTTCCGAGCGGCGACGAAGAAAATGCCGACGATTCGCAAAATGCAGATGCGCAGATGGCGAGTACAGATGCCGCGCCGGACGTCGAACCTGAAGCAGACTCTCAAGGAAAAGTGAGACGGCGGGTTCCCGTTGCGCGCGCCGTTCCCGTCGCGACGCCACAGCCCCGCAACTTTTTCGAACGGCTCTTCGGTGTGCGGCGTCAACCGGCGGCGGTGCCAACCCCGCCAACTGTACGCCGGCCGCGTGCACGATGAAAATGTCGATCCAATAAACCACGAATAACCTTATTTTCGTTGTGATCGCTCAAGCATTTCAGTTTTATGATAGACAAAGTAAAAAAAATTTTAGGTCTTTCTTCACGCAAGACTGGCAACAAACTCATACTCAATGTAGAAAAACTCGAGTCCCGCGTCGCGCTGCTCGAGAATAGCCGGCTCGAGGAATACAGCGTCGAGCGTAAAAGCTCGCGCAACATCGTTGGCAGCGTTTACAAGGGCAAAGTCAAGAACATCGAGATGGGGTTGAAGGCGATGTTCGTCGACATCGGTTTCGAAAAAAACGCCTTCCTTCATTTTTGGGACGCGATTCCGGCCGCGCTTGACAGTGGAATCGAGGAAATTGACCGGCCCGCAAACAGGCGCCCGCGGAAACGAATCACGGCAAAGGATATCCCAAACATTTATCCTGTCGGCTCGGATGTAATTGTCCAGGTAACCAAGGGTCCGATCGGGACAAAAGGACCTCGGGTCACGACCAATCTCAGTTTTGCCGGGCGCTATCTGGTTCTGATGCCATTTAGCGATCGCAGCGGCATTTCACGGAAAATCGACGCTCCGAAGGAGCGGGAACGTCTCCGCAAGATCTTACGCGAGCTCGCCATTCCGGAAGGCGTCGGCGTTATTATTCGGACGGTCGGGGAAGGACAGCGCGCGCGATATTTCGTCCGCGATCTGCGCTTCCTCCTCGATCAATGGTCGAAAGTAGATCAATTGATTCGTGACCGTTCGGCCCCGTGCCGAATTTTTGAGGAGCCCGACTTAGTTGAACGGACCGTGCGCGATTTTCTCACTGAAGAGATCGATGAAGTCATATGTGATGACCGCGAGTCGATTAACCGAATGAACGAAATGGTCGGCCAGATTTCGCGGCGGGCGCGAAACCGAATTCACTTTTATGACAGTGCGACGCCGGTCTTCGAAAGTTACGGCGTGCAAAAGCAGATCGACGACGCTTTTCATCGGCAAGTCTGGCTGAAGTGCGGCGGCTACATCGTAATCGATGAAACTGAAGCGCTGGTCGCGATTGATGTGAACACTGGCCGCAACAAAGGCGGACGCGATGTCGAGAAAACGATTTTACAGACGAATTTGGAGGCGGCCGATGAAATCGCCCGCCAGCTTCGGTTGCGCAACGTCGGCGGCTTGATCATCGGCGATTTCATCGACATGAAGAGCCGAAAAGACCAGCAGACGGTCTATAACCTGATGAAGGAACGGCTCAAGCGCGACAAGGCCAAGACCCACGTGCTTCCGATTTCGCCGCTCGGTCTGATGGAAATGACGCGACAGCGGGCACAGGAAAGTCTGAGCGATACAATCTACGAAAATTGCCCTTACTGCGGCGGACACGGCGTTGTCAAGACCTCCATGAGCACGAGCGTGGAATTGCATCGGACACTCAATACCGTGATGCGTAAGTACCAGGACAGCATCCACGAAATCCGTGTGATCCTGAATCCGGATGTCTTGAAACGGTTGAAAGAAGAAGACGAAGAATTGCTCGTGGAGCTGGAGCGCCGATACGCCGGGCGGCTGATGTTTCGCGGCGACCCCGCGTTTCATCATGAAAAGTTTATTATCACAGATGCTAATACTGGAGCGGAACTTAAAGTCTGATTGGCGAGCCGCTTCAACAAGTTCAAAAATTCTTGCAATTTTGGATGATCCAGCCAAACTCGCGGCATCCAGAGGAATAACGAGTCTCGTTATTGACTTTGACGCTCCAGCATGTTTGGAGTTCCAAAGTTGAGGAGAGACTTAACCAAAAAGGAGAAATAAGATGAAAAAATTGATGCTAAGCTTGTTGGGTATCGCGGCAATCAGCTCGGTTGGCTTTGCCGGTACCGAAACCTATTCTGGAAAAGAGATGAAACAGGTGGCGGTGCCGCCGCCTTGTCCGGAATGGTACGCCGATCAGGAGTTTAACGTGAGTCTTTGGGGCACTTACGTTTTTACGGGCAACGAATGGCAGAACGACCGATACATCGAGGCTGACCACGGCTGGGGCGGCGGTATCGACTTCAAATACTTTTTCCATCGCTACTTCGGCGTTGGGATTGAAGGCTGGATCGTCGATGCAAAACAGGAGCGTGAAAATATCTTCGCCGATTTCAGCGACGGCATTTTCGAGCGCTCCTTCACCCATGACCATAAGGGAATCGGTTCTGTGTTAGGGACCGTGACTTTGCGTTATCCGTTCCACTGCTCGCGCTTTTCGCCATATATTTTTGGCGGAGGCGGCGTGATCTTTGGAGGGGGCCAGAGGCCGCACAATGCGTTCGTCGCTGAATCAGGGGAAGG
>QHOJ01000215.1 GCA_003218735.1 Verrucomicrobiota bacterium | reverse complement strand
GCTCAATAGTTCGATTGTAAATGGGGCGCGCGTTGTCGGTCCATCAATCGCAGGTTTGATGATTGGTGCAGTTGGCGTGACGACGTGTTTTTTCCTGAACGGTGTGACCTTTGTCGCGGTAATCGCCGGCCTGTTAATGATGCGGTTGCCGCCATTTGAGCGTCCGGCGCACGTCGTGTCTCCGGGCGAGCACGCCTGGAACGGCATCGTCTACTCAATGAAACATCAGCGCGTGCGCACGATCCTGCTGTTATTTTTCGCAGTAGGCGTCTTTGGCTGGTCGTATGCAGTACTAATGCCGGCCTTTGCGCGGGACGTACTTGGCCGCGGCGCAAACGGCTACGGCCTGTTGATGTCGGCCAGCGATCCGCCCCAGATCGAGAACAACATCATCGGCGCCGACCCTACGGCAGCGACAACGCCAAGCAGTAATCTCGAATTCGTGATCTCATACACGAACCAGCTCATCGCCGTCTGTTGCATCCATGTGCCGATGAGCGAGACGAGCTGGCCCCAAAAAAAGAGACGATAATTGCGATGCCGCAGGGCGCGGAACGTGTGCCGCCAGGTGATGCCACCCACCGGCATACGGCGCGGCCGGCCGCTGATATCTTCTGGTACGCGTGCTGTTTCTGTGACTGGCATCTGCTTCGGATTCGCTCACCGTGCACCATTCGGCGGCGCGAGGCCGGGACAGTTCACTTGTTTGCGGAGGCGTTCAACCTCCGCCATGATCGTAAATAATTCTCGATCCTATCTGCTCTAGCGCTGGCGCTTTCTCGTGCGCGCGGCCTTTTTTGCCGCGGTGGAACGCGACCGTGCGCTTCGCCGCCGTGCTGCGGAGCGCGCTTGTCGCGAAAGCGCTTTGTGGGACGCAGCGGAACGCCCCTCGCGTTTCAACGTCCCTCTGGTCGCGCGGGACCGTGTGCGTGAAACTTTTTTGCGTCCGCCGCGGCGGCCCTTTGCCAAATCGCGCTTGGCTTGACGTTTTGTTCGTGCCTTGCCGCGCTTCGGCGGCGGTAGCTTCACACCGGCCCGTCGCGCTTTTGACAAACCAATCGCGATCGCCTGTTGCGGCGAACGTGCCCCATGTTTCCCCTCCCGAATATGCTCCATTTCTTCGCGCACGAATTCACCCGCCTGCGTGGAAGGGGAGAGCCCTTCACGTTCGTCCTCGCGCGCCCGTTCAACAGTTTCTTCTTCTGGCATAACGCAACGGTTTCGCTGTAGAATTGACCCTTGGATGTAAAAAACGGCATGAGGACGTGCTAAATTCGAATCGTGGAGAGCAGTGCCGCCATCTTGTTACGCAAACGCAAATTTAGCGATACCAGCCTCATCGTCTCATGGTGCACCGAATCGCTCGGTTGCATTCAAACCGTGGCGAAAGGGGCACGCCGGGCCAAAACTCCGTTTGCCGGCAGATTGGATTTGTTCTTTGAAACCGAAATTCAGATCGCCCGCAGCCGCAAATCGGATTTACATACCCTCACGGAGGTCGTCTTGAAAAACCCCTTCAGCGGCATTCGTAAGAATTATTTGCGAACGCAAACGGCAGCTTATTTTGTGGAGCTGATCGAGATCTGCACGGAACGAGATCATCGGGAGCCACAATTGTTTGCATTATTGCGGCGTGCTTTTGGTTATCTCGACACAAACGATTCGAATCTGCGTGCAATTGCACACTTCGAAACCGAACTGGCGCAAATCACGGGCGTGCACGATGCGAAAATTTTGAAAAACGATCCGGCCTTTGCGCTGGGCAACTTGTTTGGGAGGTTACCGTTGTCGCGGACGCCATTGTTGAAGGCATTGGCCGCAAATAGAAACACAAAATCGTGAAAGGAAATTCGATGAGAATTCAACTTGTTATCAGCTTTGTTTTGCTGGCTGCGCTCAGCTCAGCCGTGCTGGCCAGCGAATCGTATAGATTTGACCAATCACGGTCCACGATCGGCTTCACCGTTCATCAATTCCTCGGGACGACTCATGGAAAGTTCACGAAATTCGATGGAAAGATCGACGTCGACCGGGAGCATCCCGAGAAATCTTCAGTGACGGCAAAAATCGACGTTCGCAGCATCGACACCGGAATCGTGAA
>QHOJ01000214.1 GCA_003218735.1 Verrucomicrobiota bacterium | reverse complement strand
ACGAGAAAGTTATTGAAAATTGGCGTGCCGAACATGTGGTACTGTTTTCTGAGTTGGCTGACGGTGGCGTAAGCGCACTCTGCCAACAGCCGTGCTTCTTCTCGATTTACCCTCGGCGAAAGGGCCGCGAGCTGGCTCGCCAGCGTTTCGGCCGCGGCAGAATCATTTTTTGGGACCTGGAATGAAAACGGCCGCTGTTGTTGATCAGCCATAGCCGGCCCGCTCCAAGCTACAAAGATTGCGAGGGCAACAGCAAAGCGAGTTAGCAATTGAGTCTGCGATGCGCGTGCCGCGGAGATTATTGCGCCTGCGATGTTGAAGTAAAATGTCCTGGCCAAAGTCACATGGTCTCTTCGTCGAAACGTCGCAATCTTTGTGTATTGTGATAAAAGAGCAAGCGGTGCGCTCCGACGCCGTCGGTCTCGACACTAGAAAGAGGAGATTTGCCTGCTCCCGATTTCAGCGTAATTCTGAAAACTTCCTTTACAATGCCCGATCGAGCTTATCTCCATCCGATTGATCCGGAATTGGTCCCTGGTGCGCGTAATGCGATTGATGTTTGCCTTCGATTGAAACCGTGGGAGAGGATCACAATCATCACCGACACCGCGACACGCGAAATTGCAGCGGCATTACAGAAGGAGGTGGAGCGCGTCGGTTCCGAATACCGCTTGTTTGTCCTCGAGCATCACGCGCGGCGACCGCTGAAATTTATGCCGGAAATCATGCTTGATGATTTGGCGCTTTCGCAGGTCTCGATTTTCGCCGCGCAAACGCAGCCGGGAGAACTCAGTTCGCGCACGCAAATGACCACAGTGGTCAACAACCACCGAATCCGTCACGCTCATATGGTCAACATCAATCGTCAGATCATGCTCGAAGGTATGCGCGCTGATTTTGTAAAAATCGACGAACTCAGTCAGCGTCTGGTCGAGCGTGCGCGCCAGGTCAAGCGGGTTACCTGCAAGACGCCGCACGGTACCGAATTCGAAGCGGAGCTTTCGCCCAAACTTAAATGGTTAAAGACCAGCGGCATCATAAGGCGAGACAAATGGGGAAATCTTCCGGGCGGTGAAATTTTCACCTCGCCGCAGAACACTAATGGGATCTTCGTGGTCGATGGTGTGGTCGGGGATTATCTCTGTGAACGCTTCGGCGACCTAAAAGAGAATCCGCTCACGATCGAGGTCGAAAACAACCGCATTGTCGATCTTCGCTCGGAGAACAAAGATTTGCGCGACGAATTTCGCGCTTACACGAGCACTGACGAGAACAGCAATCGTGTCGGCGAATTCGCGATTGGCACCAACACCGCCTGCACGCACGTTATCGGCCACATTTTGCAAGACGAAAAGATCCCGGGAGTGCACATCGCCTTTGGTCATCCCTACGCCGAGCACACCGGCGCCAAGTGGCTTTCCAAAACACATATCGACTGCGTTGGCCGCGATTTCGACGTCTGGTTTAATGGCGAGCAAGTGATGCAGCGCGGAAAGTTTTTGGTGTGATCTTGCCGGAGCCGCGTCGCGGCTGGCGTGGCATCGATGCGTTGATGCCAAATGTCGAAGCGCGAATTACGAATGAAGACCGAATTTACGAATCCCGAAAGTCGCGCCTCACTCTTTTCCATGCTTCGGATTTCGTCATTCCTTCGTCATTAGACATTAGACATTCGTCATTCCGACAGCGTCACATTCGTCATGCATCCTGATCTGCGGGCTCGCTTCAACGCCGACTTCACGCCGGGAAAATATGGGGCGCTGTTGCGCTGCGTGAACGAAACCGAAAAATGGCCGGCTGATTTTCGGATTTCGGAGACGCCCATTTTCTTAACGGATGAGTTTACCAATGAAGTTACGCGTGCTGCAAATTCGATTGTGGATCTTACGCGCACGCCGGAGTTCGCGCGGCATGCACAAGGCGCGATTCCGAATGGACTCGAAGTGCCGAATGAATCGGCGCATCCGAATTTTCTCATCATCGATTTTGGAATTTGCGCCGAGGGCGATCGGCTCGTTCCGCGGTTAATCGAGCTTCAAGCATTTCCAAGCTTGTTTGGCTTTCAGTTGCTGCTCTTGCACTGCATGCGGAGGGCCTATCCAGCCATTCCGCGCAACTGGACATCGTCGTTCGGCGGAATCAAAGATAAGGCGTACATCGAGATGTTGCATCGGAGAGCCGGAAAAACAAAAAACGCGGGTCGATTTCGCCGCCACGGAAACGTTGCTCGGCGTCAGACCCGTTTGCGTCACAAAAATAAAACGGCGTGGCCGTGCTTTATTTTATGACCGCGACGGGCGCGAAGTGCGGATCGAGAGGATTTATAATCGAGTGATCTTCGACGAACTGGTTCGCCGGCCCGATCTGAATCTGTCATTTCAGTTTCAGGATGGTCTCGATATGAAATGGGCTGGCCATCCCAATTGGTATTTCCGGATCAGCAAACATTCGCTGCCGTTTTTGAAGACCGAACACACGTCACCCGCATTTTTTGCCGATCAATTTCCCGCCGGCGAAAAGATCGACAATTACGTTTTGAAACCGCTCTACTCGTTCGCTGGCCTCGGTGTGGATATGGAACCGACGTGCGACAAAATTTCGGGGCTGAAAAATCCCCATGATTGGATTTTGCAGAAGAAAGTGAGTTACGCGGCCTTCGTACCAACGGTTGAGGGCCCTAAATCAAAAGCGGAGATTCGAATGATGTTTGTCTGGCCCGAGAATGACCGCGATCCGATCTTGGTGAACAACCTGATCCGGATGAGCCAGGGCAAAATGATGGGCGTCGATTTCAACAAAGACAAAACCTGGGTCGGTGCCAGCATCGCGCTGCACGCTTGCGCGGAATGTTAAAAAGTTAAAAGCGTTACATGGTTAAAACGATCGACAACTTTGCCCATTGTAACGTTGTAACATTGTAACTTTTTTAACCTTTTAGCCCGGTTCGGTCGAAACAGTCGCTTCGCCGGCGCCCTGCTCCAAAGCTTGCTCGACTGCCCGCCACGGGAGCATCGCGCACTTGACCCGCTGTGGAAATTTCCGCATCCCTCTCATCACTCTAAGATCGCCTAATGTGCCTGGGGTCTCGCTTGTTTCATCTGTCACAAGACCATGAAATGCGCGGAGCATTTCCGTCACTTCGGTACGAGATTTTCCTTTCAATTTCATCGTCATTAATGACGCCGATGCCTGGCTGATCGCGCAGCCACGCCCGGTGAACTTGATGTCTTCCAAACCTCCGTCCCCATCGAATCTGACGGCGAGATGAATTTCATCGCCGCATGCGGGATTATCGCCGTGCACGCGAACGGCCGCGTCAGGCAGCTCGCCAAAATTCCGCGGCCGTCGCGAATGGTCGAGAATCACTTCCTGATAAAGCTCTTCGATTTCCGAATTCATGAAAAGAAACGCACCGCGGCATGGAGGATTTCAATCATTTGATCGATTTCTTCTATCGTGTTGTAAAAGTAAAAGCTCGCACGAGTGGTCCCGGATACGCCGAACCTCCGCATCAATGGCTGATTGCAGTGATGCCCGCCGCGCAAAGCCAATCCGTACTGATCTGCGAAGGTTGTCAGATCGTGCGGATGCGCCGCATCGATGACAAACCCAACAAGTGCGCCTCGCTCTTCTATTGGACCGAATATGCGCGTCCCAGGCAGTTCCGCGAGACGCTCTGCCGCGTAGCGCGCAAGTTGCGAGTCGTGTTCGAAAATCGCCGGGCGTCCAATTTGCTCG
>QHOJ01000213.1 GCA_003218735.1 Verrucomicrobiota bacterium | reverse complement strand
GGCCATAGCAATGCCACGGCCCCGAAAAGGACTGCGCGATGAAAGAAACGTTCGAAATGGGAGTTTGCCAGGAAAGGAAACAAACCGCGAGCGATCAGCCATTGCCCAGCCCAAAAAAGAGGTGGGGCCAGAAGTACGCCGATAAAAATTGTGGCGGCGAAATAAGCTGCCAGTCTGGCTGCATGTTTCAAGGCTGGTAATGTAAAGTTTCCCCGCGATGCCGAGTCAACATATATGGACGGAGAAAGATCGACATGGAAAAAAGCGCGAAGTGCGTGCGACAAAATTTGGCGGCGCCTGGCGGCTCCAGTCCAAAATCGTCGGGGAAACAGAATGGACTTACTATGATTCGCCGCTTCTTCGTGATCTATTGAGATTGAAAGAGATTGTCGCCCGAAAATATCAACGACGACGCGCCTCCGTGGAAGATGTCGGCTCGATCGAAAAACTAATCGCGGAGCAACACGGCAATGAATGACTGGAATACTGAGGCGTTGATCGATGCCGACCTGGCTTCGCTAAAGCTACGGCACGGTTTTATGGGTGGAGAAATTACGCAGGAGTGTGGCGCGCATGACTGAATGGAATACGGACGAACTGATGGCCGCGGACAAGCAGTTTGTCTGGCATCCGTTCACGAATATGCGCGACTGGTGCGCTCCCGAGCATGAGCCGTTGGTCCTGATAGAGGGCCGTGGTGCGCTGCTCCGCGATAGCCGCGGCCGCGAATACATTGATGGTAATTCTTCGATCTGGACGAACATCCACGGTCACAATCATCCTCACATAAACGCCGCGATTCGCCGGCAGTTGGATCGCGTGGCGCATACTTCCTTTCTTGGCTCTACAAATCCGGCTGCGATCGATCTC
Source organism: Verrucomicrobiota bacterium (assembly GCA_003218735.1). Classification (GTDB taxonomy): domain Bacteria; phylum Verrucomicrobiota; class Verrucomicrobiia; order Chthoniobacterales; family UBA10450; genus Udaeobacter. Next base: position 1,857 of record QHOJ01000213.1, on the reverse strand, counting down.
GCACACGCGATTGTGGATCTTTTCCCAGAGAATTCATTGAGCCGGGCATTCTTCTCAGACGATGGCTCGACCGGGATCGAGGTCGCCTTAAGAATCGCCGGTCAGTATTGGCGCCTGCGAAATTCGAGAAAACATCAATTCGTGGCTTTTAAGAGCGGTTATCATGGCGATACGGCAGGCGCCGCAAGCCTGGGTGCCGCCGTAATGTTCGATTTTGGTTTTGGTCACTGGAATTTTCCCGCCATCGAAGTTCCAGATGTGACGGCCTTGGAAGATCTTTCCCCAGCGCAGGTGGCCAAGACAGCCGCCGTGGTGATGGAACCGCTGATTCAAGGCGCGGGCGGGATGCGCCTTTGGCCGTCGGGAACCCTGCGAGCCGTCCGCGAATGGTGCGATCGCACCGATACGCTGCTGATTGTCGATGAAGTAATGACCGGTTTCGGCCGAACTGGCCGGATGTTTGCAATCGAACACGAGGCAATAACTCCGGATATCTTGATTTTGGCTAAAGGCCTTACTGGAGGCTATCTTCCACTTGCTATTACTTTAGTAACAGAAAAATTATTTTCGGTTTTCGACAGCTCGGTTGCCGAAGGAAAGGCCCTGGCTTACGGACATAGCTATACGGGAAACGCCCTCGCCTGTGCCGCGGCCAAAGCGAGTCTGGATATCTTCGAAAAAGAACGAGTCTTGGAAGCATTGCAGCCGAAAATCGAACACTTGGCGTCTGCGCTGGCTGGATTCGCGGACCTTCCCGGCGTGGTCGAAGTGCGGCAGTGCGGCTTTATTGCAGGGATTGAGCTGCGAGAAGCGCAAGACGCCGCAGAGGTCTGTCTCCAAGCTCGGGGACGCGGACTACTCACGCGGCCAATTCGGGAGGTAATTGTGTTAATGCCACCATTATGCATCACCATTCAACAGTTGACGCGGGCTGTTGAGGCGATCCTGGAATCGATCAAAGAAGTTTGTGGCCCGCAGAAGCGGTAGGGCGCGCTGAAGGCCAAATAACACGCGGACCATGCCGAAAAAGTTGCGCCTGGATCAGCTGCTAGTCGCCCAAGGCTTGTTCAGCAGCCGCGAGCAAGCACAACGCGCGGTCATGGCTGGCGAGATCAAGTTTGGCACTCGAATTGCCGTAAAGCCTTCTCAACTTCTCGCGGCGGATGCGGCGATCGCGGTCAAGCCAACGCGCAAATATGTCGGACGCGGCGCCCTCAAGTTGGAAAAGGCTCTCGATCATTTCAAGATCGACATGCAGGGCAAAGTTGCGCTGGACATAGGAGCTTCAACTGGGGGGTTTACTGACTGTCTGCTTCAGCGCGGTACCGAAAGAGTCTACGCGGTCGACGTCGGGCATGGCCAGTTAGACTGGAAAATTCGCAGCGATCCGCGTGTGATTGTCCTGGAAAAAGTGAATGCGCGGTTTCTCTCGCGCAAACACATTCCGGAAGTTGCCGATCTTTGCGTTATCGATGTCTCATTCATTTCGCTGACTTTAATCTTGCCCAACGCGTTTGAGTTGATAACTCCAAGCGGTGTGGTTCTGGCGCTGATCAAACCTCAATTCGAACTGGAGCGTGCTGACGTCAGGCGCGGCGGAATTGTTCGCGATCCAGAGTTGCATCAAAAGGCCCAAGACAAGATCGTCCAATTTGTGACTCGTCTAGGCCACAGCGTTTCCGGCATTGTCCCGTCCGCAATCACAGGCGCGGATGGTAATCAGGAATTTTTTGTATGCATGCGAAAGTAATCGGTTTAGTTGCGCACACGGGAAAACCAGGCGTCGGGGACCTGATCAATTCCATAGTCAAAGAGTTCGAGCGTTTTTCCATCTCGATCTTGTTGGAAAAAGAAACT
>QHOJ01000212.1 GCA_003218735.1 Verrucomicrobiota bacterium | reverse complement strand
CTGGCCGCTGCGAAATCGGGTGTCAGCCGCGTGGAAGTGCGTGAATGCAAGTTGATGTTGACCCGGCGCGGGGATTTTATACTTGTCGCGGGCAAATTCCCCCGTTTAGTTGCAGCCGAAATCGAACAGCATCTTGGAGAAATTCTGGAACTGATCAAGAAACTATGAGACACATCATTCGTCCATTTGCCATGGTCTTGCTGGTGGTGGCTGGCCTTGCGCTATCCCCGCTTTGCCGCGCCGCGTTTTCCGCCGAGCCCCAAGTCGTTGACGGCATTGCTGCGGTCGTGAACACGGACGTGATCACATACTCGCAAGTACGCGCTTTGTCCGCGCCACGGGAGCAATTGCTGCGCTCGCAATACACGGGCGAGGAGCTTCAAAAGCAACTAAAGCAAGTGCGAGAGTTGGCCCTTAAAGACTTGGTTGATCGGCGGCTCATCGTACAGGCGTTTAAAAAGGAGAGTTACGAGATTCCGGATCATTATGTTGATCAGCGGATGCGCGAGATTATCCGGGAATCATTCGGCGGCGATCGCAACACGTTTATCAAGACGCTGGAGGCGCAGAACTACACGTTGGGCGAGTTCAAACAAAAGGAGATGGAAAGCATGATCGTGCAGGCGATGCGCGGTAAGAACGTCAAGAAAAACCTGATCATTTCACCGCCCAAAATAGAAGAGTACTACAAGAAACATCGTGACGAATTCACGACCAAAGAGCAAATCAAGTTGCGCATGATCATGATTCCCAGCCACGCCGATACCGGCAATGCCGCGGCACAAAAAGCGCTGGCCGAAGAAGTCCTCGGCAAACTTGCCGGGGGCGCCGAGTTCGAGCGGATGGCGCAAATTTATTCCGAGGACAGTACGCGCGATCTGGGCGGCGATTGGGGCTGGATCGGACGCAAAACTCTCGCGGCCCCGCTCGAAAACGTTGCGTTCAAAGTTCCAGTCGGACGAATCAGCAACATTGTCGATTACGCCGGCAATTACTACATTCTCAAAGTCGACGGCAAGCAAGGTGGAGACACCCGATCGCTGGCGCAAGCTCGGCCCGAAATCGAGAAAAAACTGATCCAGCTGGAAGCCCAGGGTTTGCAGGAACGCTGGATCGCCAGTCTGCGCGCCAAGGCTTACATCCGAACATTCTGAAGTTCGCAGTTCCTGGTTCGGTGTCCGATGTTGGATGTTGAATGAAGCGCGCATCCCCTTGCTAGGTCGTGTGGGATTGATGAAGATGTGCGATGCAACCGAGCATCGGCATCACACTCGGCGATTGTGCCGGCATCGGCCCGGAGATTGTCGATCTTGCGCTGAAATCCGGGCGTCTGCCCAATTCGGCTGAATACAAAATTGTCGGGAAGTATCCCGATTGCTCGTTAGGAAGGCCGACGGTCGAGACCGCGCGCGCCGCAGCGGCGGCACTTGAAGAAGCCGTAACGCTGGCGCGCAGGGGCGAACTCGATGCCGTCGTAACGGGACCGATTCACAAAGCGCGGATGTACGCAGCCGGGTTCAAGTTTCCCGGACAAACGGAATTTTTCCCTGAGCGCTGTGGCGTGAAAAATTTCGCGATGTGTTTGACCGGCGGAAAACTCACCGTGGCACTCGTCACGACGCACATTCCGGTGAGCGAAGTTCCGCGCGCACTCAAGCAATCCGAGATCGTTCGAGTGGGCTTATTGCTCGTCGATTTTCTCCGCTTTAGATCTAGCAACGCGCCACGGGTCGCGGTGGCCGGGTTAAATCCGCACGCCGGCGAATCAGGTAAACTCGGCCGCGAAGAAATCGAAATTATTGCACCAGCGGTCGATGAACTGAACCAGCAACAATCAACTATCAACTATCAACCGGCCGCATTCAGCGGTCCCTTTCCCCCCGACACCGTTTTCCATCGCGCCGCCGAAGGTGAATTCGACGCCGTGCTTTGCATGTATCACGATCAAGGTTTGATCCCGCTAAAGCTGCATGCCTTTCACGGTGGCGTAAGCGTGACCCTCGGTCTCCCCTTCCCGCGCACGAGTCCCGATCACGGCACCGCCTTTGAGATTGCCGGCAAAGGTATTGCGCGACCGGACAGTATGATCGCCGCGATTAATCTGGCAGCAGAACTGGCACAAGCCGCGAAACGTAAATGAAAAATCTTGTCCTGCGTTCCTGCTTTCCTTAGCGATCCGATTTCATCGCATGACGATCGCCAAGTACATCTCTGTCTTTAATCTTGGGCTGCAAAACACGTTTGTTTATCGCTGGAATTATTTCCTGCGTGCTCTCTTCGGGCTGATTCCGCTCGCCGGCACGGTTTTTCTCTGGGCCGCGATCTTCAAAGAACGCGGAGGCGGTCTCCACGGCTACGATTACGGGTCGATGATTTATTATTATTTGCTGGCGATTCTGGTGAGCAATCTGGTCACGCCCACCGAAGACGAATGGCAAATCGCCGCCGACATTCGCGAGGGGCAAATCAATTCGCTTCTCACCAAACCGATGAGTTATCTCGCTTATCGTTTCAGCATTTTCATGAGCGGCCGGCTGGTTTACACATTTGTCACACTGCCGCCGATCGCGCTGATCTTTCTTTATTTCCGGCATTACATCGCGCTGCCCGAGCACGCCATGACGTATGTCTATGCATCCATCTCGATGTTAATGGCCGCGTTCATGCAATTCTTCATCACCTACTCGCTCGCGATGATGGCCTTCTGGATCCTGGAAATCTCGACCATCGTTTTCATCGTTTATTCCTTCGAATATTTCCTGGGCGGCCAAATGTTTCCCATCGACATCATGCCCGCCGCGATCCAGGCGGTGATGAA
>QHOJ01000211.1 GCA_003218735.1 Verrucomicrobiota bacterium | reverse complement strand
CCGATGATTGCAAGAACCAGCGCGCTCATCGCAAAGCGCGACAGCGCGCTGATTGGGATCTTATCCATTTTGGCGGTAGGTTGCCAATACATTGCCCGGACAACTTTGAGATAATAGTAAAAGCCGCAGCCTACAGTAATCACACCCACGACGAGGAGCGCGATCTGGCGTTGGGCGATGGCGGCGTAAAAGATGAAAAACTTCCCGAGAAATCCGGCCGTGAATGGCACGCCGGCGAGCGAGACCATCGCGATCAGCATGGCAAAGGCGAGAAATGGCGAGCGCTTCCCTAATCCTTCGAAGTCCGAAATCCGATCGCCGGTTTGCTGCGAGACGATCACAAGCACGGCAAAACTCAAGAGCGTCATTAGTAAATAGGCAGCGAGATAAAAGATAACCGCGCGGCCGTCCAAACACACGACGCCGATCAGCAAATAGCCGGCGTGCGCGATGCTCGAATAGGCGAGCAGGCGCTTCAGATTGCCTTGCGGCAGCGCAGCCAGGTTTCCGTAAATCAGAGTTAAGATTGCGATCAGAACGAGTAATCGGTGCGTTTCGGGGTACATCAGAAAGGGACGCAACACCCGCAGCAACACGACAAAACCCGCGGCCTTCGATCCGACCGAAAGATAGGCGGTCACCGGCGTGGGGGCCCCTTGATAAACATCAGGGACCCAGATTTGAAACGGCACCGCTGCGATCTTGAAGCCCAACGCGACGAGAACCAGCACCATGCCCAAGAGCACCGCGCTGCGATCGATGCCGGTATTCGCCAATGATTCGCTGATACGTTGCAGATTTGTCTGGCCGGTTACTCCGAAAAGCCAGGTTATTCCATACACGAGAAACGCCGTGGAGAGAGCGCTCAGCACAAGATATTTCACTCCCGCTTCGAGGGTCGCTGCATTGTGTCGCGTGAAAGTGACCAGGACATAAAAAGAAATCGTCACGAGTTCGAGCGAGACGAAGATGAAAATGAAGTCGATCGCGGACGCCATATACATGAGCCCCGCGCACGTGAAGATCGGGACGGCAAAAAATTCGCCGAGAGCCGATGACAACTTTCCGGCCGCAACTGAGTTTTCGACTACCGGCGCGTAATCGATCATCATGATCAACACGAGGATCGTAGTCAGCAACGCGAATTGCTTAAAGAAAATCGACAACGAATCGGCTGTGTAAAAACTCCAGAACCCGGTAGCCTGATCAGCCGAATAGCTTGGAGTAACGAAAAAGCTTGCCACAAGCACCACCGTGAGCCCAAGAATTCCAGCGAACGCCAAAAGACGCCGGTCGATTTTCGTAGCAAACGCTTCGAACATGAGAATGACCATGCCCAGGATCAACACTGCAATCTCGAGTAATGGCACGGTAATCACCTTTATTTGTTCGCGCTGAGATAAGGACGAAACGCAGGGGTTATGATTCGCACAAAGGATTGCGGGAAAAATCCATAGCAAAGCAGCGCGCCGACTAGCAATGCGACGGGTGCGCGCAGGATTGGACGAAGATCGATAAGATCCTTCCAGCGCTCCGCCAGGGTTCCCATGAATGTTTTGCGATAAGCGCGCAGCATGTAAACCGTCGAAATCACCACACCCCAGAGTCCAAGCACGGTTGCAATTTGAAACAGATGAAACCGCTCCATTTCCCAGCCGTTTTTAAATGCACCAAAGAAGATCATGATTTCGCCGGCAAAATTGGCGAACCCCGGAAGACCGATCGCTGCAAACGCGCCCAGACCAAATGCGAGTCCGGCGAAGGGCATCACTTTTGCGAGACCGCCAAGATCATCGAGGAACAATGTGCCGGTGCGCTTGCGTATTTCACCAGCAATAGCAAACAGCAGCGCGATCGAAAGGCCGTGGGCAAACATTAACGTAGTGGCGCCCGTCACGCCGAGAATGTTCGCGCAGGCGATTCCGAGAAAGATGTAGCCCATGTGCATGACGCTCGAGT
>QHOJ01000076.1 GCA_003218735.1 Verrucomicrobiota bacterium | reverse complement strand
TCAGGTCCTTGTGCGCTGCCAATTTCGCGCAGCTTTCGTTCTAATGAACGTGCACGAAGCGCGTTCAATTGCTCCCGAAAAAGATCACGCATTTTAATCGGACTTTCTCCTTAAAACAGAAACTCGGGAGCCGCCGCTGGGAGCGTTGCACTTCTAGCGCATGCTTAACGCATAGGCTGCGCCGCCCCCGTCAAAGCCGGCCGGCTCGGAGAGCCATTGCTAGTTAAGCTCCAGAGGCCCCAGGAAAGTAATGCAGAAGCGTCGCGCCACACACCGGCTTTGCTGTCGCCGAGTACGACGACAATGATGTCGCGGCCTGGCCGCGCACCGCTGCAAATCAGGCAGTGTCCAGCAGCCTCCGTGTAGCCGGTTTTCATACCGTTACAGTACGGAAGCCGTCTCAGAACCTTATTCGTATTTTCCAGCTCGCGGGTTCGGCCGTTGGCATAGCGAAAAATAAGCTGTGGAAGGCAAACGATCGAGCGAATGGTAGGATTGGCGTAGGCCGCACGCGCGATAACTGAAAGATCGCGCGCCGACGAGTATTGATCAGGGACCGGTAAGCCGTTCGGGTTTACGAAATGCGAATGAGTCGCCCCAAGCTCGCGCGCACGCCTATTCATGACCTCTGCAAACGCTTCTACACTGCCGGCATTATCACGCGCCAAACATCTCGCGACATCGTTTGGGCTTTTTACAAGCAACGCGCGCAGCAGATCGATCCGCTGATACGTTTCGCCCGGTTTGATATTCAGTTTCACCGGTTCAGCCATGGTATCGATTGTTTGGACTACGACGGGTTGATCCAAAAAACCGTGCTCGGCGATGATCAAGGCAGTGAGCAACTTTTGTGTGCTCGCTGCGGCGCGCACTTCGTCCGCATTTTTTTCGTACAATATTTGGCCGTTATTCGCATCCACAACAATCACTGAAGCTGCACCAGTCTTTGGGATACCGTTGGGCGTGTACTCCGTCGGCGCTGGTGTTGATTCCGGTGTTTCCTTCGGCTTTGCATGCTTCCGGTGTGAGCGTGCACGAGTCGATTTCGTCGACTTCTGGACAGGACTGGACGCGGCATCGACATCCTCTTTGTCTTTCGCTGTAACCGGTCGCGCTTTCCGAACGGGCCCGGGCGTGATGCCGCTTGGCCGCACCACCTCGTCTTCGGTATCCTGACCCGATGCAGTAAGCGCAAATGTCAATGCGCAGAGGAGCAAGACCCGATTGCGCCACAATTTCATGAGCCGAAAATTAGCGATACAATCTTGATTGGCGCAAGTCGCTCGCGAACGCAGGGAGGCTTTTTTCTATGATTTCGGTCCGCGCTCGATCAGTTCTATTTCGTAGCCTTCCGGGGCGTCGATGAAAGCGATTTTACCGGTCCCAGTTGAATGCGGGCCGTCCGACAACGGATAACCTTTCGCTGCCGCTTCCCGGGCGAACTTTTCCAAATCGTCCACTTCAAAAGCGAGATGCGTCAGGTCAGGACCGACCACGATTGGACCGCTCTCAGTAAATTTGCAAATCTCGATCTCCTCGTCACCCTCAGACGCTTTCAGGAATACTAATTGTGAACCGCGGCCGGACGTGTGGCGACGAAGCTCCTTCAACCCGAGGACATCCTTATAAAACGAAACCGTTTTCTCCAAGTCGGCGACCCGATAGCGGGTGTGTAAGAGCTTTTTGACCATACCGTATCTTATTGCTCCCGTACCGGATTAAATTCAAACTCAACCGCGAGTTATCGCGCGATGTATATTCCGGTAAATTCCTAGTCGATGCGAATTCGTATTAACACCGGCCTTAAGGCCGGTGACAGAGAAGCCACGCGGCGGAAGCCGTTTCAACGGCTTTCCTTGTCGTTCCAAGTCAGTCCGTGACGCTCGATGAATTCCTTAAGTTCCTCTGCGAACGTGCGAATCCGATGATGCTGTTCCTGCCCTGCGATGTACGCCGTAACCGTGTTCATGTTGGATTCCGACACGGAGAAGGCAGCATAGCCTCTTCCCTACGCAAATTTCCCCGGTGCGATGTCGTTCGCATTGATCCAGTGCGAAGAACTTCCCTTCAGCAATTGCACTGCCGCCTCGATCGAGAGGCCGGTTGGCAGATCAATAAGCGTATGAACGTGGTCGGCGTTTACATGATTGGCCTTCATGTAGAGGCCCTTCGTTTGGGAGTATTCGCTCAAATATCGAGAGACTCCCGCAGCGGCTTCTCTTTGCAGGATCCTTTCGCGGTGCAAGGTTCCCCAGATCAGATGCAGCCAACATCGGGAGTAGGAGTGCAGCGACATGACAGTAAGAATAAGCCGTTGAAACGGCTCATGTCCATCTCCCACGAGGCTCACCGGCCTGAAGGCCGGTGTTAATGAAACCGCGGCATTGCCGATACTGTTTCGTAGCTGAGCCACATGTCCGATGGCCTGTGTGGCGGCCTATGAAACCGTTTTCTATTTGCCTAGAGCAAGCAGCAGAATTGTGGTTCTTTAGCTCCAATGAAACTTGTCATTGCTGCGACCGGCGCCAGCGGAACGATTTATCTGCAACGATTGCTCCAGCAGATCGATTGCGGCGCGCACGAGGTTCATCTCGTCCTGAGCGCGCATGCAAAGCAGGTCGCAAAACAGGAGCT
>QHOJ01000075.1 GCA_003218735.1 Verrucomicrobiota bacterium | reverse complement strand
ACCTCGCTCTTGCCATCAATCACTTCTTCATTCGCAAGGACGGTGCCGAGATCGGGACACCAGTTCACTGGAACTTCCGCGACGTATGCCAGTCGAACGCTATCCGGATCGTCGCCGCGATAAGTCGAGATCGGCTCGGCCTTTTTCGTCTCGGGGTTGAACCAGGAATTGTAGATCTGGAGAAAAACCCACTGCGTCCAGCGATAGAATTTCGAATCGGCTGTGCTGATTTCGCGCGACCAATCGTAGGAGAAACCGATGCGCTTTAGCTGTGTTTTGAACTTGGCGATGTTCTCGCGCGTGGTGATCACCGGATGCTGTCCCGTTTTGATGGCGTATTGCTCCGCCGGCAAACCGAATGCATCCCAGCCCATTGGATGCAGCACGTTGAACCCGCGCATCCGTTTGTAGCGCGCGATGATGTCGGTGGCGGTGTAACCTTCCGGATGTCCCACATGCAAACCGGCGCCGCTCGGATACGGAAACATGTCGAGGATGTAGAATTTTGGTTTAGCGGGATCGAAGTTTTTCTCGCCCGGATTTGGCGCGTGAAAGAGCTGCCGTTTATCCCAGATCGCCTGCCATTTCGGCTCGATCTTGTCGAACGGATATGGTTTTCGACGCGCGTGGTTCATCGGATTACGAATCAGGAAAGCAGGAAAACAGGAAAAAGAAATGGATTTGGGAGAAAGCGCAAAAAGGTAGCGTAAGCGTCCCGCTTGCGACCCAAGTTGAAGCAAGCTGAGAAGCTTGGTCTACTTTATTGGATGAAACGGCTTCTGCTCGCGACGCGCAATGCGCATAAGGAGCGCGAGATTCAAGAGATTCTAGGGCCGGAATGGAAGCTGCCCGACCTGACGGAGTATCCTGAGATTTCTGAAATAATTGAAAGCGGAAAGTCCTTCGAAGAAAATGCAAAACTGAAGGCAATTGCGGTTTCAAAGGAATTGCCTGGCTTGATAATTGCAGATGATTCGGGGCTGGAGGTTGAGGCCCTCGGCGGCGCGCCGGGAATTTATTCAGCGCGTTACGCCGGTAAAAACGCAACCGATAAAGAGAACGTCGAAAAGTTACTCAGCGAGCTTACGCGAGCCGGCGCGAAAACTCATCAGCTAAAAGCGCGGTTTCGTTGCGTGATCGCTCTAGCGCGCGCTGGCAAACTACTCGCCACATTCAAAGGCGCGGTCGAAGGAACAATTGTGGATCGACCGCGCGGATCGCACGGGTTCGGTTACGATCCGATTTTTGTTCCAAATGGATTCGAACAGACTTTTGCTGAGTTGCCTGCGGAAGTGAAGAACAGAATCAGTCACCGGGCGAAAGCAATTCGCGCCCTTGCCGCTAACCTCGGCAGCTTTTAAGCCGAGAGTATTAAGGCTTCGGCGGCGGCGGTGGTGGTGGAGCACCGCCGGCAGGCTGAGGCTGAGCGCCGGGCCCAGCAGCTGCTCTGATCTGATACCCGACTTTTGTGATTCCGACCGACCGAACTTTGTCTAGGACTCCAATGACATCGCCATACATGGCCATTGGGGCAGCGCTGATCGAGATTTTGATGTCCGGATTCGCCCGGTGGAGTTCATAAACGCGCGGGAGGACTTGGTCATCTGCTACGTACTGGTTATCGAAGAACACAGCGTTTCCTTCCAGCACTTTTATAGAGACAAAATCCTTTACCCCGCTTGGCGGAGGCCCCACCGCGGCCGGCAAATTGACCCGAATCCCTTTCATGTGGGTTTGGCTTAGACTCACCATCATAAAGCTGGCGAGCAGAAAGAACATAATGTCGATTAATGGAATGATCTCGATGCGCGCTCGCTTGTGCGGAACTGGCGAAGATAGTCTCATATCTTATATTTGTTAGGAAAGATTCAATACGAGGCGCCCGTCATCGTAAAGGTAATGGGAATACTAACCTTTGAAACTGTCCCAGGCCTAAATCGCCACTGCCGGAACGCACTGAGGGCGGCGTCATCCAGCATCGAGTTCCCAATACTTTGTGTCATGGAAGCTCCGGTGACGTTGCCGCTCGCTGCATCAACCGTCACGACGCAAACTCCGCTGCCCGTGACGTGCCGCGAACGCGCCTCGTACGGATACTGGGGACGCGGAGCGTTTATGGCAAGGGCTTTCGCTCGGGACATCGTCATCGCTTGGGCTTTGATTGGCGTGAATTTTTGTTGCGCCGCTGGCGGTGGCCGTGGTGGAGGAGTTCTCTCTTCGTGGAACTCTGGTTGCACCTCGGGCGGCGGAGGTGGTTCGGGCAGCGGAATATCTTCCGGCGGCGGAGTGGCCTCAGGTGGCGCCAACGTCGCCTCGACGACTTGGGGCGGTTGCGGAGGAATCTCTACCGGGGGTGCCTCGCGCTTTTGAGCAAGTGCAACCGCGGTGAGATGAATTGCCACTGCACCACCCAGCGCCAGCCACAAATGCCAGCGCGGGGCTGGCTGAAAAAGTAACGGTTTTATTGGCGTTTTAGCCATATCGGAGAATTACCCTCGGGGTCCCCCGGGGAATCCCTTGAGCGCCTCGCTCTTAATTTCAAAGGAGATTTTGTAGTACCCGGCTGAGCGGAGGTAATCAAGCAAACGGGTGACATTTAGGTGAGCCGTGTCGCGATCACCGCGCACAAACACTTTCGCTTCAGGTGACGATTGATGCACCTTCGTCAAGCGCGCCTGCAAATCCTGTTCAGTGACTTCGTCCTTGTCGAAGAAGAAATGGCCGTCTTTATCGACCGACACGCTGACGTATTCGCGCTTTGACTGAGTTTCGCCCGAGCTGGCGGTGGGTAGATTTACTTTGATTCCCTTCATGTGTACCTGGCTCAAGCTCACCATCATGAAGCTAGCCAGCAGAAAGAACATGATGTCGATCAATGGGATGATCTCGATCCGCCCTTTCTTGTGCGGAATTGGCGACTTTACGTACATTGGATACCTTTAGATCGACGAACCTTTCCCGGTAGCTTGGTGTGTTCCAGCGATCTCCAGCTCGCGCGCCGCGCTTTGTGCTCCTAACATAACTTCCAGGTTCGTGGCTGCCGTCTGCAGTTCGAACTCTAAGTTAGACACTCGGGAAGTGAAAAAGTTAAACGGCACGAGCGCGAAGATCGCGATGCCGAGACCGCAGGCGGTGGCAATCAGCGCTTCTGCAATACCGCCGGTGACTGCCTGCACCGCTAGCTCTTCATTGCCAAGGAAGCTAAATGAACGAATCAAACCTGTGATCGTGCCCAATAGACCGAGCAACGGCGCCAGTGTGACGAGTGTGTCCATCACAACGAGGAACCGGCCGGCGCGCTTGATCTCGATGCCAGCAGCAACTTGCAACGCTCCTTGCAGCGAAGCGTGTTGGTGATTGAGACCGTTCCACATCATGCGCAAAACCGGATCGCGCGATCCGCGCGAGAGCCTCGAAGCCTCGGCGACATCGCCATTCTCAATCGCCGTGAACACTTTCTCGATACGTTTCGGATCGCGCCGAAACCAGCGGCCGCCCCACCAGAAGATTCGCTCGATCACAACCGTGAGCCCGATGATCGACACGATCAAAATCGGCCACATAATGGGGCCACCCTTGCGGAACTTGTCGATCAACCAATTACTGCCGAGCACGCCGCCGCTGGTTTTCTCTTCGGCAGCCGGCGAAGCGCTCTGAGCGGTGGTTGGTGCAGGGCTTAAGGTAGCGGTGACTGTCGCGCCTGGCGCGGCTGGGGACGCGGCCGTGCCCGGGGGTGCCGGCGCGGCAGGCGCCCCTGGGGGCAAGTTTGCGCTCGGCAGTTGCGCCGGTGCGGCGGGATTCGCCATGGCCCCCGGACTCACAGCCGGGGCGGGAGCCCCGGGCGGAGGTGCAGGCGGAGATTGTTGCGGCGGTGCGTGAGGCGCGGGAGATTGCGCGAGGGAAGTCAGCGCAAGCGCGAGTGAGCATAGGCAGGCAATAAGTAATGTTTTCATAATTGAAGAAGTTTGGCGACCGGTTTGGTTCCAGTACGAGTTTCCTCTTATCGCAGACGGTTTACTTGCGAGTCGAGCAAAACTTTTCACTTTTTTAGGTCGACACTTCGCTTCTGCGAAAGTCGCATCTGTAATTCGGATTATCTGCGCTGACGGGATGTAAGGCAAGTCCGCTAAATTCTCGCGGAGTCGCTAAAATTCACGCTATTTCCGCACCGCAGAAATCGCTCTTGGCATTCGTAACGCGGTTTTGCAGCGGCGGCCAATCGCCGATCTTCGCCTCCAACTGATCGCCGGAACGAATCGCCCCGACACCGGAAGGCGTTCCGGTCAGAATTACGTCGCCTGGAAGCAGCGTTGTCGACCGGCTGGCGAACGAAACGATTTGCGCGACGGAATAAATCATCTGACTCGTGCGCGCCTGCTGTCGGACCTCGCCATTTTGCCGAAGTTGGATCGAGAGATCGCTAACGTCGACATCGGAATACACGAACGGGCCAATTGGCGTGTAAGTGTCGAATGATTTGCAGCGACCGAATTGTTTTTCAGCTTTCTGCAAATCACGATCGCTGATATCGAGACCGATCGTATAACCGAAAACATGATTGAGCGCATGTTCGGCTGACACATCTTTCGCAGTCGCCCCGATGACGACCGCAAGCTCGACCTCGAAATCGGTTCGATGCTCGGGAAACACAATTTCGATCGTGCCGCCGTGCGGCAGAAGCGAGCTCGGCGCTTTAAACCAGATCAGCGGCGAGTCCAAAGGCGTCCGGTTCATCTCCGCGATGTGATCCGAGTAATTGAGCCCGACCGCAATCAACTTCGATGGCGCAACCGGAAGATCGACATCCACCTCAGCGAGTTTTCGCACTTCGCCTGTTGGTTCGATGTCGGTCCAATATGGCCGCGCGAGCAGATGCACCTCATTCCCGCGCATTTCGCCATAAAAAAATCGACCGCCTGATTTGAAGCCACCAAACGCACGCATATCTAATTACTTGGGCACAATTGCGACAAAATCACGCACGGTCTTTTGTTCAGGAACCGAAAATGCTCCGCTCTCTCGCGCGAACCAGAATCCGCTTGATGACCCGCCATCGAGGTTAAGGGCACGCGATATTTTGAAATCGTCCGCGAGCTGGGTGGACGCCAGAATGTCTGCCAGCTCCGCGAGCGAAGTCTCAGAGCAAAATCCAAGCGCAGCGCGATTTGGTTTAGCGATCGCCGCGAAAGTTCGTCGCGCCGCGCGTGTGTTTTCCAGA
>QHOJ01000074.1 GCA_003218735.1 Verrucomicrobiota bacterium | reverse complement strand
CCGCTGTTGTTTCGCGAAGGAACCGTTGCAGCTCTTCGGCAGAATAAAGCGGACGCCGCGTCGCTCTCGATGGGCGAAGAAGCCCGCGTTTTGTTAGCCGGTCAATAGTAGACGGACTAACCGCCAAGGCTTCCGCCGCCTCTTCTCGCGTAAAGGCATAGCGATGGCTTGCTACGGACACGCCGTGGCGAATTGTTCCTCCGAAGCCCGCGAACGCCGTCGCTGGATTTTCGGTCCTGAGGTTACTTGGATTTTCTTTCACGCTCCGACGCTATGTCGGGCGTGTAGATAAGTAATCGTGAACGGTGAGGGGTCACCTTTTCCGATTTTCGGGGCATTCCTCTTGCTGCCGGTCCAAGGTCGATCTTGCTAAAATAGGTATGTCTCAGCCTCTCGATGAAGGCATGACGTTGCGCTTCATTCTTAAGAAATTTTTGTCGATCATCAGGCAAGCGAGCAATGATGAAGTCGGCGATTTCTCTCCGGTTTCGCAACTGCGCGATCAGTTCGTAACAGTGCTCTAAGATTCGCAGTATATGTTCGCGTTCATCCCTCCCCGCGAGGTCGCTATCCAGGTCAACGGCTTGCGCTCTTTCACCGCCTTGGCTCATGCCTTTAGTGAACAGAACCGCGTCAGCGCCCAGCTTTGGCAAAAGCAGAAGGATTTTCGCGTGGAGCGCTTTCAGCTTTTCGAGACTCGCGATGGAGTACTCTCGCCAGTCCTCAAATCCATCGATCAGAAAGTGGTAAACAATCTCCTCGTCCTTTAATTCAGGCGGCAATTTCACAGGTTCCGGCGGACCTGATTCCGATCGCTTCCAGCGCTCTACAAAGTCTGCATCGTTGATGGCGCGCTCGAACTTCCGCCGTTTGTATTCGAACTCGTAACCGATCTTCTCCCCGAGCTTGCGAGGATCGAGCGGATCGCCCTCGGCAGGGTAAAAGAGCCAACTTTCCAAGATCACCTGGTGAAACTTCTTAAACCAGTCCGGGGTTGAGGCCCAGTCTGCCCACCATTCGTGATCGTATGAGTCCCCGGTAGTCGCGATGCGCATTCGAATCACCATGCGCTCAAGTGGGTAAAGGTTTTTTCGCAAACCGCCCTTGTCGCCAGTAAAACCCCGACGCACCGCCTGTCGTTTCAATCGTGCCGAAGTAGCGCTATTGAACAGAAGTTCTTCCCCTTGGACTAAAGCGCGAGAGGCAAAGCACTGGAAGATTTCGCGGCGCTCCTTCTCGTCTCGACGGTCCTCATCCATTGACCGGGAACCTAATCACCCTCTCCTCACCAACAACCGAGCTCAGGTCGAAGGTCATTCTTTGCGCCATCGCTGCGGAGTGCTCGTTCCGCAAATGCCCATACGTCTTCGCCACCAGGACACCGCCATCTTTATGACCGAGCCAGACCGCGATCGCTTTGAAATCGATTCCTGCCTCGATCGCATTGGAACAGAAGAAATGTCGCAAAGCGTGGTGAGTGTATCGCGGCAAACCCGCACGACGACACGCTGACCCAAGCGCTTGGCGGATATTCTGAAATCCGAAAAAGCGCGCCTCTCCGCTTCGAACCGTTTGAACTAACCGCTCCAAAAGTTTCCGCAGCGCCGGGAAGAGCGGAATTGTCCGAGTCTCGTGATTCTTCGTCCCGATCTCTCCGCCGGTTACAAGCAGAGTGTTCAATTCGAAATTCACATCGCGCAGGCGAACTTCCGTGGCTTCTCCCAATCGCAAACCGGAGTAGGCGAGAAACTCCGCGAAGTCGGCTGCCCCACTCCGTACCGCTTGCGGCTCGTTTCGAAGTTCTGCGACGATGCTGTGAAATTCTTCCTTACTGGGAATCGCGATGACTGCCGTCGCCGCTTTGCGGTTGCGAATCTTCTCCGCCGGATTGTCGAGCAAGATTCCCTTAACATCTCGTGCATATCGCATTAGATGGTTAAGCGTCTCCAGGTCCTTGTTAAACGTCCGCGCTGAGATCACCCCCGACCGTTGGACTTTCCACTTTTCAATCGTCTGGAGTGTGATTGAGCGAACCGGCAGACCTTTGAAGAATGGCGCTAGACCGTTGAGGCTGACAACCCGTCGCCGATACGTCGATTCTTTCACATCGGAGCGAATCGATTCGAGCCACATCCTAACGAGTTCATCAAAGCGAAGATTTCGTTCCTCGGTTCCGTGCAACCGATCAGCTTTTTCGCGCAGCTCTGACAAACGTCGGCGCGCCAGGTCTCGATCCGTCGTCTTGAGCGAGCGCTTTATCTGCTTGCCGCGAACTGCAAACCACGCGAAATAAACGCCGTGACCGTTGCGATACAAACATTC
>QHOJ01000054.1 GCA_003218735.1 Verrucomicrobiota bacterium | reverse complement strand
ATCTTCTGTCCCCGACGCTTCATTTCACAAAAATCTTTCATTGCGCTTCCCAGTCGCTCGAATGGCGAACTACTTTACCTGACTCGTCAAATTGCGCGAGCAACTCGCGGACAGTTTTCGTTTGGTTCGGCAAAACCAAGTCTGGCCGGATGTCCGCGAGCGGTTGCAGGACGAACCTTCTCAGATGCATCCGCGGATGCGGCAACTGCAATTCTTTCTTATCAATTTTTGTCGCACCGAAATAGAGGAGATCGATGTCGATCTTGCGGGAAAGATTGCGTGAATGATTGGGCAGCCGACCAAGCGCTCGCTCCAGTTCGCCCAACTTTTTCAAAAGCTCGAGCGGATCGCCTTCGTAATCGAACTCAAGGACCGCATTTAAAAACTTTCCCGCGCCGGATTCGCAATCGATTGGCTCTGTTTCGTAAATCGCCGAGGCAAGGATCGGCGGCGTAACTCCGGCAAGTTGAAGAATTGCCTTTCGCGTCGTGCGCAAGTTGGCCAAGCGATCACCGAGATTTGATCCAAGCGCAACGCCAGTCCTCATTATTTTTTAATCCCTGTAGCGGCGGTCTGCGACCATCGCATTAATTCTTCCGGCGCTCACAGAGTGCCGCTACAGCCCGAGCACATCTTGCATCGCATAAAGGCCCGGCGGCTTATCTATGACCCACTCCGCTGCGCGCAAAGCGCCGCGTGCAAAAATTTCTCGACTGCTCGCTTGATGTGTCAATTTTAACCGCTCGCCCGGCCCGGAAAAAAAAACCGTGTGCTCGCCGACCACATTACCTTCGCGGATCGACTCGATTGGGACTTGATTAGTAATGTTTTGTGCCTTGTTCAAGATTTCAGCGAGAGTTTTCGCGCTGCCGCTGGGCGCGTCCTTTTTCATGCGATGGTGCGTTTCGACGATCTCGGCATTGAATTCCCGGCCGAGAATCTCTGCAGCTCTTCTTGTAAGAGCAAAAAGCGCGTTTACCCCCACGCTGAAGTTGGATGCGAAAACAACCGGTAAGGACTCGGCAGTTTTTTCAATTACGCTTCGTTGTTCCGCCGAATGCCCGGTGGTACCGATGACAAGTGGTTGTCGATATTGCAATGCGACACGACAAATCTCCTCGATTGCATCGGGATGACTGAAATCGATCGCTACATCAGATTTTCTCATCGCAGGTTCGATTGCGTCGCCGAGATCGCATTGCGACACGATGTCGATTTTCGGATCGTTGCTGGCAAGATCGACAATCGTTTTCCCCATCCGGCCGGCTGCGCCGACCAGCGACACGCGTACCGGTCCTTTCATCAGGCGTGTTCGAAATCCTCGAGCGTTTTTCGCAATCGTACCTGATTCGCCTCCGTCATTTCGCATAACGGCAATCGGCATTCTCCCGATATCGCGCCTCGCCAACCGAGTGCTGTTTTTATTGGGACCGGATTTGGTTCGATAAACAGAGCCTTAAAGAGCGGAAACAATTTGCGGTGCAATTTCCCGCCCTCTGTCATGTTACCTGATTCAAACGCGCGGACGAGCGCACGAATTTCCGCGGGAAATAAATTGGAAGCTACGCTAACAACTCCAACCGCTCCAACGGACATGAAAGGCAGCGTGAGCGAATCATCCCCGCTTAAAATCGTGAATGCCTCGGGCAACCGCGCGCGCAACTCGCTTACACGCTCGACGCTCCCGCTCGCCTCCTTGATCGAGACGATATTGCGGCATTCTGTTGCCAGACGCACTACTGTATCGGTTCCAATATCCACTCCGCAGCGGCCAGGGATGTTATAAAGCATGATCGGCAACGAAGTGGCATTTGCGATCGTCTTGAAATGGCGAAACAAGCCTTCCTGGCTTGGTTTGTTGTAATACGGCGCAACAAGGAGGGCGCCGTCCACGCCGATTTTCTCGGCCATCTTTGTCTCCGCCGTTGCGTGATGGGTTG
The DNA here is from genome assembly GCA_003218735.1 of Verrucomicrobiota bacterium. GTDB lineage: Bacteria > Verrucomicrobiota > Verrucomicrobiia > Chthoniobacterales > UBA10450 > Udaeobacter. The sequence goes on along the minus strand of QHOJ01000054.1, from coordinate 7,316 downwards.
AGTTCGAACCGGTGCCGGCGAGAACGATGCAGCGTTTCTTGGCGCTTGTGACCGCAAGCCGGATCACTTGCTCGCGCTCCTCAGGTGAAAGCGTGGGCGATTCTCCAGTTGTGCCGACTGCAACGATTCCAGTAATGCCGGCAGCGATTTGTGTTTCGATGAGTTTCTCGTAGGCAGAAACATCAATCGCCCCGTTTCGAAACGGTGTGACCAGCGCAGTAAACGTTCCGCGAAACATTTTTGCAATTGTAGAGGCGGCTGTCCTCAGCCGCAATCAGCCAATCTTTGCACGTCAGGACACGCGCCTCTACAGCTCGATCGTTCCTTCAAAAACGAACTCAGCCGGACCGGTGAGTGTGACGTTTCGAAATTGATTGTCGATCTTGTCGAAGCCGACTTTTAGTTCATTTCCGCCGCGCACGAGCACCCCGATTGGGCCGTCGAAGTTTTCGGTCGCAGCAAAAATGAGCGCGGCCGCGACGACACCTGTTCCACAGGCGAGGGTCTCATCTTCCACGCCGCGCTCATAAGTGCGGACCGCAATTTTTGTTGTTCCGCGTTTCTCGATGAAATTTACGTTGGCGCCTTTTGGCGAAAACATTTGGTGATAACGAATGGCCGCGCCCTCTCGCCGCACATCCACATCGTCAATTCGCTCGACAGGGATGACCACATGCGGCACTCCGCTGTTGATGAAATGGACGCTCTTGTTTTTATCCCCGACGCGAAGCGTGACATTTAGCCGCAAATCAGTCGGGTCCGTCATTTGTAACGTCACGAGATCGCCCTTGAGCTCGGCCGCGATTACGCCAGCCGGCGTTTCAAAAGAGATCTTCCCCTGCGCGTCCGCGACCTTGTTCGCAAAACGTGCAAAGCAGCGCGCGCCGTTGCCGCACATTTCTGCCTCGCCCCCGTCACTGTTAAAGTACCGCATTCGGAAATCCGCTTGGTTGGACGCCTTTTCGAGTAGGAGAATTCCGTCGCCGCCGATGCCGCGGTGGCGATCGCAAATCTGCACGATTTGGTTGCGATCTAGATGAACGTCTCCGCTGCGGTTATCGATGAGAACGAAATCGTTTCCCGCGCCGTTCATTTTTGTGAAGCGGAGCATGATTATGATTGTAGTGGCGGCTGTCCCCAGCCGCAAACCCTTGAGTCTCGGCGTGAGGACATGCGCGTCTACCCTTGCCAAGCCCGCCCAGCGTTGCCAAACCGGCTTTTGGCGCTTACTTATTTCGCCGTGAAGAAAGTCGCTGCTTCGGTTTTTCTTGTGATTTTTGGACTCACCGTGCCGATAGCTTTTGCTGCGGATTGCAACGACCTGATTCTTGATCAGATCAAACAAATGCCCAAGGGGGGCCGTTATTCCGTTTCACATTTTGCCAAGATCTGCCTGCAATCCTCCGCCCATTTTGAGTCCGGCAAGTTTTTCATACTACCTTCGGCCGCTTCGCCGAGTTTCTGCTCAGGCGCAACTTATCTTGTGTTCATCAGAACAATTGAGAGCCTGCGCGCTCGGGGGGAGCTTCATCTCGATTTCGCCACTCTCGAACAGCTTATCATTCGAGATCAACGTGACGGCGAGGGGATTTGGGGAAGGTGGAATGCAAATGGCCCCGGCACCGCACGTCTTTTTCATGAGCTGGGGCTTGGCCCAAATTTCGATAATTTCGACCAGGCCAGGCCGGGCGATTTCATGAAGATTTTTTGGTCGAGGCAAGTTGGTAAGAGTGAGCACGGCCACTCGACCATTTTTCTCGGACGGGAGAACCGGCTTGGGGTGGAGTATGTCCGCTATTGGTCTAGCAACGTCCCGTCGGGTTACGGTGAGAAAAGTGTGCCGCGAAGTAAAATTGCCTATGCAATTTTCTCGCGACTGGAGACTCCGGCCAATCTGGCTCGAATTAGCGTCGCGCCTTTTGTCGATTCTTATCTGGCGTCTCTTCTCCGAACCCGTTCCAGTATTGCTGAAGCTGGTACGAAGTGCGGTCTGTGATCGCCTTTCTCACAAACATTCGACGCGCGATTCGCACTGTTTATGGCTGAGCGAGAGAAAACGCTGACCATCAACGAGATTTATCACTCGATCCAGGGCGAGAGCACTTGGGCGGGGCGGCCGTGCGTTTTTGTGCGACTAACGTTCTGTGATCTGCGCTGTAATTACTGCGACACCGAGTACGCATTTTACGAAGGAAAGAAACAAACACTGAAGGAAATTGTCGATCTTGTTGCGGCTTTCAATTGTCCGCTGGTCGAGATTACTGGAGGTGAACCACTCCTGCAGAAAAACGTGCTACCGCTGATGTCGATGTTGGCGGATGCCGGTTACACAATCTTACTCGAGACGAGCGGCGCTCATGACATCTCGAAAGTCGATCCGCGCGTCCATCGAATCATGGATTTGAAGACGCCTGGGAGCGGCGAAGTTGAAAAGAACCTTTGGTCTAACATCGATTATCTTGGGTCGCGCGACGAAGTGAAATTCGTGATTGGCTCACGTAAAGACTACGAATGGTCGTGCGACAAGGTTCGCCGCTTTGATTTGCCCAAACGCTGTCACGCCGTTTTGTTCTCTCCGATTTTCGGAAGGATCGATCCGCGCAAGATTGTCGAATGGATCTTGGCCGATCGGCTCGACGTTCGTTTTCAACTGCAGATGCACAAGTTTATCTGGACGCCGACCCAGCGGGGGGTCTGAGTGATGCGAGCGCGTTTGACGAAGGATTTTACTTTTGAAGCAGCGCAGATTCTGCCGAAAGCGCCGGAGGGTCATAAATGCAGGCGCATGCATGGACACAGTTTTAAGATCGAAGTTTCCGTGGAAGGCGATGTCGATCCAAAAACCGGATGGGTTTACGACCACGCGAAAATTAGCGAGGCGATGAAACCGCTTCTGAAAATGTTGGACCACGCTTATCTCAACGACATCGAAGGATTGGAGAACCCAACGATCGAAAAAATGGCAGAATGGCTCTGGAAGAAATTGGGACCTCAATGTCCCGGGCTCTGCGAGATCGTCGTGCACGAAACACCGACTGCGCGCTGCGTTTACCGCGGTTGGTAAGGATGGCGATGGCTACCGTGCCGAACGCAGGAAAGATCATGGCTTCCTGCATGTAACTCGGGCTAAGCGTCTGATCGTAATCGTAAACGATGGCGACGGCGTTCTGTGGGGTGGGCGTCCCTTTAGACAGAATGAACAGAATCGACAGAATCCGTTTCTGAAATCATTCAGTTAATTTTGTTAATTCTATCGAAGAATTCCTCGAAGAGCGATTGATAAACATGGCTTCGCTCCGGGTGGTATTGCACGGCGAGGCCGAATGGATATTTCTGCAGCCGAACCTGCTCGATGATTCCATCGTGAGCGCACCAGGCTTCGGCTTCTAAATCATCGCCGAGCCGTTCGATCGCCTGGTGATGCGCGCTGTTCACTTTGGAAAAGCGGTGCGACGCGCGATGCGCACTGCGCAATGGCTGAACATCGCGATGACGTTGCTCCGGCAAATTATGCCCTTTGATATCGAGTTTTAATGTGCCGCCAAGGGCGACGTTGAATACTTGAAGCCCTTTGCAAATTGCCAGAATCGGCAGTCCGCGCGAGAGCGCTTCCTGCGCCGCTTCAAATTCCCAGCGGTCGCGTTCTGGATCCATGTCTTTGCTCAGCACCGAAGGATCGGCAACTTTCTGGCGCAAAAATTCCGGCGAAATATCGGAACCGCCAGTGAGCAGAAGACCGTCCATTTTTTCGAGCGGAACTTTTCGCTTAAGTGCGTTCCAGACTTTGATTTCAGGATGTTTACCGAAAATGGGGCGAAACCATTTTGCGTCTTTGGGTCGGATCCATGTGGCGAGATTCGGCATGCGCGAATTTGCGACTTTGCTCGTGACATGTAAAGAGCAGTGCGATGACTTCTGTTGCTGAGTCTTCGACATCGTTGCGCAACGAACTCGAAAAAATAGCTGGCGAAAGCAAGGCGCGCGCCATCTCAGTGGCGGTGCTCGATCTCGAAAGCGGATTCCGGTTCTCCCTGGCAGGTGATCGCTGGTTCCATGCTGCAAGCACGATCAAAGTGGCAGTGCTTCTTGCGATTTTTCGGGCGGCGGACGAGGGCCGCCTCCGGCTGGATGATCCACTCCATGTGCGAAACCGTTTTTTGAGCATAGCCAACGGCTTTCCTTTTCGTCTTTCTCCTACTTCTGATGGGATGCCTGAGCTCTACCGGGCGATCGGACGAACGGTGAAAATTTCGGCGCTCGCCGAAGGGATGATTGCCGCAAGCAGCAATCTGGCGACCAACCTGCTGCTCGATTTTGTAGGGGTGGAGTACGCACGAAACGTTCTGCGGGATGCACAAGTAAGCGGAGTCGAACTGCGACGCGGCGTCCAGGACGAGAATGCGCACGAAAGAGGAATTGATAACGAAGTGACCGCCGACGGATTGCTCGCGCTGTTGTGTGCCGTGCGCGGTGATTTTTTGAAGCAACAAAGTAGAGAGGAAATCATCCGCATATTGCTCGCGCAGCGCTTTAATTCAATGATTCCCGCCGGTCTGCCGCCTCATGCTACCGTGGCGCACAAAACCGGTGAGATCTCGACCGCTTGCCATGATGCCGGCATCGTCTATTTGCCCGAACGAGAACCCTACATCGTCGTTATTCTGACAGAGTTTGATGCGGAAAAAGATGGCCGTTATCAGACCCTCGTGGGCATTTCCAACCTGATTTACCGCTCGCTCACCGGACGCGGCCTTGGAAACCAATGAGCGCTCAAACATTTCGCGCAATTGACGGGCTTGACCTGGCTCCGGAACATCGCGCACTGCTGCAACCAGGCCAAGCAAAACAAGACTCACACGGGAATGTTCATCATTTGCCGCGTTTTTTTTATGAAATCGCCAGCTGGGACGAAGCACGTGACATTCGGCTGACGCCGCACTTCACAGTCGCGGAACTAATGATGGTCGATTGTCGCGAAGCGGACGTGCTCCTTCGCGAATTTCCTCACTATGTGCCCTGTGCAATTCTTCTGCTCGCGCGCTTTTTGGAAGATTTTCGACGAGAAGTCGATGGGCCCGTTTTTGTCAGTGCAAATGGCGGCTACCGTTCGCCCGCCCATCAAATCGGGGAGGGGAAGAGCGTTCATGCCTGGGCCACAGCCGCGGACATCTACCGGATCGGTGACACGTTTCTTGATGACGCTAAATCAATTGAAAGGTACGGCGCAATCGCGGCGTCGCTCAGCCCAGCGGTATTTGTCCGGCCGTTCGGATCGAGCCTCGGGGAAACTGATGATCATTTACATCTGGATCTCGGCTTTGTGACGTTAACTCCACGTGGATGTAGTGAAGTGCATTGATACGGTTTTACTGGCGTGAAAAATTCGGGGCGAGATCTGGGCCGTCTGTTTCCGGGCACAGAATTTCGCATCTCGCCACCGCGTGCAGTCATTGGTTTGGAAGCAGAGTTCAATCTCCTGATTGATGGAAAAAACCGGCGGCCGGAAAAAGTCTTTGGTGATCCCAGCCGATTAGTGCGCCGGCGAATGATTCCCCGCACCGGGAAGTCATTTCAATTGCCGGCAGGCGGCGCGATTTACTTCGACACCGGAGTCATCGAAGTGGCCACTCCAATCGTTGAGTTGGAACCCGGCTGTTGTCAACGCGCGACGCGCCTGCTGTGGGAACAGATTCGGTATTTGCGAGCAGAGCTGGATCATTGGGGCAAGCGCCGCGGCTGCCAATGCCGGTTGCAGGGGTTTAGCTCACACTACAATTTTTCATTTCCCGACGCGCGGAAATCGAAATCCCGTACTGAGACCAAGCTTGCGTTTCTGCTCGCGCATATTTTGCCGATACCAGTAGTATTACTCGCAGCCAACCGGCAGAGCAGCGCCGTCGGCGTGCGTCCGCGCAAAACTAGGCTGGAGGTCACTGTCGATTTTACGCCCGATCCGGCGTTAACGCTGGCGACGTGTGCTTTTGTCGTGGGTGCCGTGGAGACCGTGCTGCACTGGGAAGACTTCGGCCTCAGGCAGTTGAACCGCAACGGTATTCCCCGCATAACGCCGTTTCGTCTACGAAAACACTCTTCGCGCCGCGGGTGGCGGGTCACCGGCGATTCGTTAGACCAAAACCCATTTGCGGCAGACATCAATGCGCCGCTTTGGAAATTGCGCGATGGTCGAGTGCTTAGCTTGCGTGCAATCACGGCAGAGAGCTTGAGGCCATTTCGGCGGCGAATTCGGCAGATCAGCGATCTCGCAACGCTCCAGCACATTGCCGCGGTTTTTGACGGAGACGCCCGCTCACTACTCGATTTCTCCAAGCGCCCCGAAGCTTATGACGACGTTGGCCATGTGATCGATTGGGGACGCCGCCGGATGCGGCGATGGTCGCGTTCGAGATACGAAAAAGTCATTCATCGCGTGATCGCGCGTGAACCGATGCGCATTGGGCAAAAACGTTACCGCGTGGAACGGATGAACGGCTGGTACCAAGTCGATTTTCGCGAAGTCGGAACGAGACGGCACAGGACATTTAATCTCGACGAGCTCGTTCGGTTATCGGTTTCGAAAGAACTACGTCCAGCTGCGGCACGCAAACGGCGACCGGCCAAGAAAAAACGCGTTTAGATCGAAGATGTCGATCTCGTGAGCGAAAAGAAAATTGCAGGACGCCAATTCTAATTCGGCGTTTCACAGAATGTGTGATTCGTTAGACGCGCTGTAAAGCCGGTGATTGCCAACGCAAGAACAAGGTGATGTAGATAAGCGTTACTAATACGACGGGGATCATGAAGTAGCTCGCCTCTGTTCCAAGCTCACCGCCCGTTATCCAAACCGGGCCGGGAAACGTGGCGTCGAACAACCGGCCCTGCGGCACCCGGCCGCCGTTGCGTGTTCCGATGATGAAAAGTTGGCCGAAATCAAAAGCCGCATGCCAGCCGACCGCCCACCAAAGCGAACCCGTGACACGGACGCTGATACAGAGGAGGAGGCCGAGAACGAAAATCATTCCGATATCGATTGCGTTTTCGTGCGGCTTCTCCAGATGATCGCCAGCAAAAAGCGCGGTGGTGATCAGCGCCGCGGGCCAAAAACCTGCCCCGCGCCAGAGCGATTGCAAAGCGTATCCGCGGAAGAGATATTCCTCCATGACACCGACAAGTAGCATTGCCAGGAGCCATAAGACTGGCGCTGTGATCATTTCGGCGCCGTGCAGAGCCACTCCATGCACGCGCATTCCGCCAGTGATGAGCATTCCTGCTCCCACAAAAGCGATTGCTGCCAGACCAGCGATCGTTCCATTCCAAAA
>QHOJ01000067.1 GCA_003218735.1 Verrucomicrobiota bacterium | reverse complement strand
GAAATTGCCATCATCGCGTCAGGCCGGATGACTAATGAAGAACTTTGGTTGACGCTACAACTCGCCAGGACACTCGACGTTGAGTTGATCGACATCGTGCCGCGTACCGGGCCCGGCGACGACATTCTTCTGAGCGAAGACCGGAACCCGAACACGAATGGCGCCCGCTTGCTCGGCGTCACTTCGGAACCAGGCGCAAAATTGTCAACGATCACCGACGCCGTGAAATCTGGAACTGTGAAAGCGTTAATCGTCCTCGGTGAAAACCCGATGCGGCTGGGAATTTCGGCCGAGCAACTTTCAGCTCTTTCGGCATTTATTGTGATGGATATTTTGTCAAACGATGCGACGGAAAATGCAACCGTTGTCCTTCCCTCGTTTGCCTTCGCCGAGAAACGAGGCTCGATGATCAATGGCGAAGGCCGTTTGCAGCGATTGAATCGCGCCGTGCGTGGACCCGGCGAGGCGCGGGATGATTGGGAAATCTTGCGCGATTTGATCCAGGCATGTACCGGACAGAACAGCATTTACTCGATCGAAGATGTTTTTCGGCAGATGGCTGAAGCCGTTCCGCAACTCGCAGGATCGAATCTGAGCAAAATTGGCGATCTCGGCATTCAAGTGATGGAAGCGCATGAATCTCCTCCTCCGCCCGTCGACGCGGCGGCAGCGGCCATCGAGAAAGCCGAATCTCAAAGACCGCCAGGCCGTTGAAAGATCGACATGGATTATTTCCTGATCACCACTTCGCTGCTCAAAATCGTCGCGATCCTTTTTCTGGTGATCCTGCCGATGGTCTCCTACAGTGTTTATGCGGAACGCCGCGTCAGCGCATTCATTCAGGATCGGCGCGGACCAAACCGCGTGGGGCCGGCCGGGCTTTTTCAACCGATTGCCGACATGTTCAAACTGTTGCTGAAAGAGGATTTCACTCCGGCTAACGTAAACACGTTTTATTACTGGCTCGCGCCGTGTCTTGCGATGATGCCGGCGATTATTACCATCGCGGTTGTCCCATTCGGCAGCACACTTTTTGGTGTTCCGATGGTGATTGCTGATATCAACGTCGGGATATTGTATGTTTTCGCTGTCGCCTCATTGGGCGTTTACGGCATCGTTCTCGCCGGTTGGGCATCCAATTCTAAATATCCGTTTCTGGGTGGTGTCCGTTCAAGTTCGCAAATGATCTCCTACGAGTTGTCGCTTGGACTCGCCGTGATTCCAATTTTCTTGCTCGTTGGAAATTTGCGGCTGACCAGCGTCGTGCGCTATCAGATCGAGCACGGGTGGATGATCGCGCCATTCGTCGGCGATTGGCTGAACCCGTGGAAATGGTTGCTCGCGGTTCCGATGATCATTTCATTCGTTGTTTTCGCAATCGCGATTTTCGCGGAAACGAACCGTTTGCCGTTCGACCTACCCGAGGCCGAACAGGAACTGGCGGGCGGTTATCACACGGAATATTCCTCGATGAAGTTCGCGCTTTTTTTTCTCGGCGAATATGCAGCCATGATTACCGGATCGGCCGTCATCGTGACTTTATTTTTCGGTGGATGGCATCTGCCACTTCCGTCATGGCATGGTAGTTTTCACTGGGCCCTTGTCGATGGAAGTGCACCGGGCTGGCGCGGCGTAGTAGGCGGCTTGTTCAATATCGCCATCTTTTTCGCGAAGGTGGCGGTGCTCCTGTTTTTCTTTATTTGGGTGCGTTTTACTCTGCCGCGCTTCCGTTACGATCAACTTATGCGGCTCGGCTGGCTGT
>QHOJ01000066.1 GCA_003218735.1 Verrucomicrobiota bacterium | reverse complement strand
CGTGCGCATCACAATGCCGCCGTTGCGCGATCGAAAGGAAGACATCCCGCTGCTCGTTCGTGGATTTTTGCGTCATTTCTGCAAGGAAAATAACAAGCCACTTGTCGATCTAACGAGCGATGCGATGGACGCGCTCCTCAATTACAATTGGCCGGGCAACGTGCGCGAGCTGCGCACGGCAATCGAGCACGGGGTGGTAATGGCGACCGGCCCCAAGATTACCTTGCGCGATCTTCCGATGGCCCTGCGTCAAGCAGCCGGCACGGCGGCGCACCGCGTAATTTCAGGCCCGAGTGCTTTCGAAGTCGAAGAAAGATCGAGTCCGCTTGATCTTCACGAGACAGAGAAAAAATTGATCATGCAAGCGCTCGGCGCGACGAATGGCAACGTGACCGCAGCAGCCAAGAAGCTGGGGATTAGCCGCCGAACGCTTCACCGGAAGATCAACGAAATAAATGCAGCGAAAACGGCGGCCGAGGCCACAGACACGAGCAGCAGCAACCGGCGAACAAGTTCAGACTCGACCTAACGCGGATTAAATGTTCGCTGAAATTCCATCCCCCACATCCGACAGTACACACCTATCGCGCATCTCGACGCGCCGAAAAATCTGCTCCTTTAGAAAAACAAAAGTCGCCCGCGCTGACGCGTTAATTGTAGGGCGTCTGTGCCAGACGCCATTTTCTCTGATTGACGTTTCACAGAAACGCCCTACAAACGTTGCCCTACTGACTCTTCACGACTGTTTGCGGTACCGGTTGGCTTACCTCCAGCTGAGCACTCACCTGCTGGATCTGTAAGGCCTGGTCTTTCAGGCTGGCAGTAAGAGCTTTAATTTGCTTCCGCTGCTGCGCGGCAGCCGCCTCGGAATCCTTCTGCTGTCGTGCAACAATCGCTTCAAACTTGCTAACGGTCGTGTCAAAGTCTTTTCGTTGTTGCGCAGCGGTCGCTTGCAATTCTTGGACCGTGCGATGCTCTTTGAGGAACTCGTTGAGTAACATCGCGTTCACCGCTTCATAGCGCACGGTGTAGGCTTCACCCTTACCATCGCGAGCCACCAGAGCGGGATTCACTTCGGCCACATCTTCGGCCACTAGGCCAAATTGCGGGATGCCTTCTGGATCAAGTTCCTTCTTGTAGCGAAAGGTCACTGGCTTAAGTGCCAGGATCGCTTCGCTCGCTTTGTCCATTGGCTTGATCCCATCCTTGAAACGTTGATGCAACAGTTGCCCAACTGATGCCTTGCATGTAGGCGGTTTGCTGAACTCCAGATCTGCCGATGCGAATAGTGTTCGCTTCAGCAGCCTGACCAAAGTTACCGATATCGATGTTGTTGCTGCCTGTAGTGAGATTGGTGCCAGCACTGCTTCCAATTGCTATGTTGTTAGCGCCGGTGTTGTGATAGAGCGCTTTATATCCGTTGGCCGTATTGTCGGTCGCAGTGGTGTTGTTTAAGAGTGCGTTGACACCCTCAGCCGTGTTCCGTGGACCCGTAGTGTTAAGGAGCGCTTGATAACCGTCGGCCGTGTTGGAGGAGCCGGTGATATTGTTGTAGAGCGCGTTGGTGCCAGTTGCCGTGTTCTGTGTGCCCGTGGTATTGTTGAAGAGCGCTTGATAACCGTTGGCCGTGTTGTTGCTGGCGCTGCTATTGAAATAGAGCGCCCCATCACCGGTGGCCGTGTTGGTGTTGCCACTGGTGTTGCTAAAGAGCGCCTGATAACCGCCGGCCGTGTTCCCACCGCCAGTGGTGTTGCTGGAGAGCGCGGAATCACCGTCGGCCGTGTTGGAGTAACCGGTGGTATTGCTCAGGAGCGCAAAAAAACCAGTAGCCGTGTCGCTACTCCCGCTGGCGTTCCTCCAGAGCGCTTGAACACCGGTAGCGGTGTTGGCTATCCCGGTGGTGTTGTAATAGAGCGTCTGATAACCGACGGCCGTGTTTGAGCTGGTGGCGTTGTGGTAGAGCGCCTGGCTGCCGACGGCCGTATTATCGATGCCGGTTGTGTTGTTTAAAAGCGCTTTAAAACCGTTGGCGGTGTTGTCCGTGCCAGTTGAGGTGCTATAGAGCGCTCCATAACCGTTGGCCGTATTGTAGGAGCCGGTGTTACTATAGAGCGCCTTAGCACCGTTGGCCGTGTTGTCGATCCCGGTGGTGTTGCTATTGAGCGCTTTAAAACCGTTGGCGGTATTGTCGCTGCCGGTTGTGTTCTTATAGAGCGCTTGATCACCGTTGGCGGTGTTGTCGCTGCCGGTTGTGTTGTTAAGGAGCGCGTCAGCACCGATGGCGGTGTTGCCAAAACCGGTGGTGAGGAGGTAAAGCGCAAAATCACCCTCGGCGGTGTTGTCATTGGGATAGGCTCCGTCCGGTGCCGGGCTAACGGCATGCGTCGTTTGCAATAGCGCAAAGGATGCGAGCGCGATGAGTATAATAGCGTGGCACACCGGCGAGCCGTGAATTAAATTTTCGATCGGTAGAGTTGTCGTTTTCATATCATGGTTCTTTCTTCTTGTTTACTGATTGTTGAGCACCATTTACGGTGCGGGTCTGGTAATTCGAGCTGGGCGCTCACCTTTTGGATTTGCATCATCAGCAGGCACGCTGTGATTCAAGTAAAAAGTCGCGCCAAAAGCAAGCCGCATCCTGGTAGGGGAAAAGTGAGAGGTCCCTCAACTTCGCTCGGAATGACTAATTGACTGCGAAAAACTTTCGCGAGTTGAGAGAAGTTTCCCGTTTGCGAACTATGTTTCGAGCAGTTCAATTAGACCGTGACTCAGGAGAAGAAAATTTTCGGAACGGACGGCGTCCGCGGTGTTGCCAACGTTGAACCGGTCACGGCCGAAACGTCCTTGAAGCTTGGCCGCGCCGCCGCGCACGTTTTTACACGGCTAAACCCGCGCAAGAACCCAGGGGGCACGCGTCCCAAAATTGTGCTCGGGAAAGACACGCGACTTTCGGGTTACATGCTCGAGAACGCGCTCGTGGCCGGAATCACGTCCCTCGGCGTCGATGTTCTCATTATCGGTCCGCTCCCGACACCGGGCGTTGCTTACATCACGCGCTCGCTGCGCGCCGATGCCGGTATCATTCTTTCCGCTTCGCATAACCCCTACGAAGATAATGGGATCAAATTTTTCCGGCACGATGGCTACAAACTGGATGATCAGGTGGAACAACAGATCGAGCAGCTCGTTTTTGCAGGTGAAATCGATTCAATCCGGCCGACCGCTGGACAAATCGGACGCGCCGCGCGCATCGATGACGCGCTCGGCCGTTACGTCGAATTTGCCAAGGCAAGTTTCCCTCGCGGGATGTCGCTGGAAAAAATGCGCGTCGCCGTCGATGTGGGGAACGGCGCTGCCTATAAATCGACGCCTTGCATTTTGCGCGAGCTGGGCGCGGAAGTGACGGTCGCGCACAACGAGCCGGACGGCACAAACATTAACGCGCAATGCGGCAGCATTTATCCGGAGGAGATCCAACGGCTCGTTAAGGAAACCGGCGCGGACGTCGGCATCACTCACGATGGCGACGCTGACCGCGTTCTGCTTTGCGATGAAAAAGGAGAGATTGTCGATGGCGACGAGATTCTGGCCATCGCGTCAATTGATCTTTTGCGCGCCGGTCGCCTCGAGCAAAACACAGTCGTCGCCACGGTGATGAGCAATTTTGGTCTTGATGAAACGCTTGCCATGGAGGCCGGAAAAGTGGTGCGCACCAAAGTGGGTGATCGCTACGTCATTGAAGAAATGATGAAACAAAAGCTCAACCTCGGCGGCGAGCAGAGTGGCCACATTATTTTCCGGGATTTCACAACCACCGGTGACGGCATCATCAGCGCGCTCCAGATTTTGCGCATCATGCACCAGACTGCTCAGCCCTTAAGTAAATTGAAGACGCGTCTGGAAAAATATCCCCAGGCCCAGCGCAATGTTCTTGTAAAAGAAAAGCCGCCACTCGCCGAACTGCCTGCAGTGATGAAGCTCGTGGACGAAGCGGAGAAGGAACTTTCCGGAAAAGGCCGCGTTCTTTTGCGCTACTCTGGGACCGAGTCAAAGATCCGTCTGCTGATCGAAGGCCGTGAATTGGACAAGATCGACAGGCAGGCGAACCGGATTGCCGACGCAATTCAGAACGCGATCGGGACGAATTCATGAGCCGCGGAGAAATTGGAGGACGGAGCTCTGCGACGCCGCTTAAGCGAAAAGGCTCTCGGGAGCTCGCCCCTCCGTTTTTCGAAATGGGATCACGCCAACTCTCATGACACTTGCGCGAGT
>QHOJ01000065.1 GCA_003218735.1 Verrucomicrobiota bacterium | reverse complement strand
GCGGTTTCTGAACTGGCAGAGCGGACCAAGGCCAATTTGCTCGCCCTGTTACGACAGCCGGACGGGTGGAAAACACCGATCGTCGTCAATTTGCAATCTGCGCAGGCAAATCTGCCAGAGATTCCACCGGCGGCGTTGCGGTTTAGCCAGACCGGTTTTGGCCTAAAGCTCCAGTTCGATCTGACCATCGGCGAAAACATTGACGCCACGCTGGTGGAGCGCGAACTGCTGCGGGCGATTCTGCTGGAAATGATTTATCGGAGTGAACCGGACGTCGCCCCTGGCACGGCCTTCGTCGAGCCGCCAGATTGGCTGCTCGACGGCGTGCTTGCGCTCACGCCGGGGCGCGATCGCGGGCCGCTTGTGGAAGCACTTTTGGTGTCGGTCAAACGGATGTCGCTCGCGGAATTTCTCCAGCAACGCCCGGCGTTGGTCGATTCAGCGGCTCGTCTGCTTTATCGGGCGTATTCGCTTTCGCTTGTGGAGTTGCTTGTGGACGGAATTGACGGGCATTCGCGGCTGGCGCGGTACATCCACAATTTAGCGCGCGCCTCGAACGACCCGCTCGCCGATCTGAAGGCGCAGTTTCCACTGCTGGGTAAGGACGTGGAAAAAACCTGGCAATCGGCCGTCGCGCGATTAAGCGACGCGCAAAGTTATCAATTGCTCACCTTCGCCGAAAGCGAGCAACGGCTAAACGAATTGTTGCGCGTTAAGGTTTCAGACGCCGGAAAATCACCCAAACAGACGCAACTGAGCGAACTTGCGCAGAGAAAGCCTTCTGTGGCGGAGAAGACGGCACTCAATGAATTGAGCCAGAATTTAGTTTTGTTTACAATCCGGGCGCATCCAGTCATGCGCCCGATTGTGCGGGATTACCAGGAAATCGCGGCGCTGCTGGCACGCGGTAAACGCAAGCGAATTATTAAGCGCCTCGCGCGTCTGGAGATGACACACACGAAACTCGTCACCCGCATGAGCGACGTCGATGATTACATGAACTGGTTCGAAGCGACGCAATCGAACCGTGGTAGCGGCGTATTCGCCGATTACCTTAAAACGGCCGGGGACTCGCAGATACCTGCGCCGCGGCGACGGGATGCGTTGTCGGTTTATCTCGATTCGCTCGCGGAACAACTTGAAGATTAGGCATATGCACAGCCATATCGAGATTCCGCCGCGCAATCTCGCCGAGACGAAGCGCTTTTTCTCTGCCTCTTTGGTTGGTCGTTCGTCGATTACCGCCCGGATTACGCCTCGTTTGATGACGGCCGAATGGCTGGCGGCGAGTTGCCCTCTGGTCCGATAAATAACGCATGTCGATCTTGCAGCGCAGTTGCTTGCGCTGTAGTTGCTGATTATCATATGCCGCGCGACTAAACCGCGCCTTTTTCATTCCCATGCAGAAAATTGGATTTACCGAAGCTCTTGATTCGATTGTCGCCCGCGATCCGCGTTACGCGCGTGATGCTTATGTGTTTTTGCGCGATTCGCTCGATTTCACGACGAAACAGCAGAAGAAAATCAAAGGCGCGACGGTGCGCCATGTGGCCGGACCGGAGCTGCTGGAAGGGGTGCGGCAATACGCCCTGCAGGAATTCGGGCCGATGGTGATGACGGTATTTTCGTCCTGGGGAATTCACTGCTGCCAAGATATCGGGCATATGGTTTTCAACCTGATTGAAGCAGGCATTTTCGGGAAGACAGAGGAAGATTCACTGGAGGATTTCAAGAACGTCTACGATTTTGAAGCGGCTTTTGTGAAACCGTTCACGCCAGCGAA
>QHOJ01000064.1 GCA_003218735.1 Verrucomicrobiota bacterium | reverse complement strand
TTTCTGATTAATGCGACGAGTCCTGCTCAAGACGGCAATGGTGACGGGCATTGTTCATGACCGGACAGTCGCCCTCGTGGAAGCGGCACCTTTGTTATGAACTCGGTTGGCAGAAACCGATCCGCAGTAGCTTCAGAAAAAGGAACCGTGGAGCAAGTGTCGGGTACGCTCGCGATCCGGTGAGAGCTTCCAGACAAGGCAACGTCAGTCACCGCTAGCGCGGCGACGGTCATGACATTCTGGACAGGCAGCTCAGGCAGGCCTTCGAAGAATAAATCTGCTTGCCTGTTGCATCAGCCTTGTTCGTTTCAGGTTCGAATTATTGGCTGACAAAGAGCGAGCCCAGCAATCCGAAAACCCAGACAGTTAGCGGACTCAGCATGGTGAACCAAAACAGTGTCGATCTACTGAGAGAGAGCTTTTCTTCCATAACCCAATCTACAGCTCAGGGGGACGTTGCCGCCATCGCGCATTGGTGAGATTTCTGCCTCCTACATCGGAGCTAGCCAATACTCTCTCTTTAGAAAGATACTTGAATCCGGCCCGAATCACCGCCCTACAAAACAAGGAACGGCGGTGTCCGTTGGCTCGCTCTACCCTTCGCGAAGGAGGCAGACCGCCGATGCAATACACGGCCGCATTCAGACGATTAAGAACTTCCAATCCAGATCCCGACCAGAAAGACCAACACTCCTCCGACAATCACTTGAAAAGCGGCACGGAGAAACGGCGTGTCCATATATCGCTTTCGAATCCAGCTGATGAGCAGGAGTTCAATCGCCACGACCACAACAGCAACGGACGTAGCGGTCCGAAAATTCGGAATCAAAAACGGCAACGTGTGACCGATTCCTCCTGCCGTGGTCATCAACCCGCAGACAAACCCACGAAGCAGAGGTTTGCCACGGCCGGTCAGACTGCCGTCATCAGAAACGCCCTCAGCGAATCCCATTGAAATTCCCGCTCCAACGCTGGCGGCGAGGCCCACCAGGAAGGCGGCGTGACTGTTCTGGGTTGCAAAGGCTGCCGCAAAAACCGGCGCAAGGGTTGAAACCGAGCCGTCCATTAGTCCAATCAGCCCAGGCTGCACAATTTGCAGAACGAATAATCGGCGATGGGCCTTATCCTCTTTCGCCTCAACTAACGGAGTCAGGTGTTTCTGTTGGAGGTTGTCAGCCAAGATGACATGCTTCCGCTCCGCCTCCGCTAAATCTCCGAGTAGTTTCCGCGTTGAAGCGTCGCTGACTTTACCAGCCGCGCGCTCGTAGAAACGCCGGGTTTCTGTTTCCATTATCTCGGCCTGGCGGCGAACTGTTTTGATTCCGAGCGGCCGGATCATCCACACCGGTTTGCGGTGCACGAATCCCTTCACGTCTTCTCGACGGATCAAAGGGATGTGCTCTCCAAAACGGCGACGGTATTCCTCAATCAGTGCGCGGCGATGCTCATCCTCTTCAGCCTCCATCTCCTTAAAGATTTGGGCGGTTGCCGAGTAATCGGCTTTTAATCCCGCAGCGAAGTCTGCGTAAATGCGCGCATCCGTTTCCTCGGACGAAATTGCCAGCGCAAGGATTTCCTGTTCAGACAGGTCTTTGAAATTTTTTGCCAACGGACCTCCTCCCCTTACGAATCAAGGATGCGAATATCATTTCTTCGGCGCTTCAGGACTGGGCGCAGCTGCAGGCGTCGCAGCGAGGCGGACTGTTGTTCCGGTAGTAAGAGAGTCCGAAGGATTGACGATTACCTCGTCAGATTCAGAGACGCCGCTCAGGATTTCTGATTGAACGCCGAAGTCGCGCCCTACCTTGACGTCACGAAGCTGCACAACACCCTTGGCGTCCACGATGCCAACTTGCACACTTTTGCCGCGAAATATGAGTGTGTTATCAGGTAAAGTAACCAGCTTTCTTAAAGCAACCTCTGGCACACGGACGGTGGCGTAGCTGCCAGGCAGAATCTCGTTCTTCCCGTTTTCCACTTGTAACTCGACAAGCATCGTTCGGGAATCGGGGGAGACGGCTCCCGACGTGGAGATCACTTTTCCGGGATACGTTTTTGCGCTTTGCGCCCCTACTTGGACATTGAAGGTTTGTCCCACTGCGATGTTTGTCGCCTCCTCCTGGGGGATACGGAAATAAACTCGCAAAGGATCTGTTTGTTGAATGTGAAACATCTCGAAGCTCGTATTGTTGGCGGTAATCAGGTCGCCCACGTTTACGTTGCGGACCGTGATGATACCCGCGAAGGGCGCAGTTACACGTTTAAAGGCGACTTCTTGTTCGAGAAAACGAAGATTGGCGGCAAACGCTTCGGTGTTGGCTTGGTTCGTGCCCTGCGAGGTGTCGGTGTTCTCGGCATCAAGTTGAGAGACGACACCTTCTTTGTATAACTCCTGCCATTTCGTGTTCGTCTTTTTGGCCTGTTCCAAATTTCTTTGCGCTAGGACAGCCTGCGAGCGGGCTTGCGCGAGCTGCTGATCGAGATCAGGTGTGTCGATCTCGGCGAGCAACTGGTCTTTCTGGACGTGCGCGCCGATGTCCACGAGCCAGTCTTTTAAGTATCCGTTGACCCGTGCATAGATAGATGCTTCCTGCCACGGTTTGACTTCAGCGGGCAAATTAAGCCCACTGTGAGGCGTGGTAACGGTCGGTGAAACTACTGCCACGGTAGGAATCGCCAACTCATTAGTATCAGCGGT
>QHOJ01000127.1 GCA_003218735.1 Verrucomicrobiota bacterium | reverse complement strand
TTTAATGATCTGGAGTTTGCCGATCTGATAGGTGATTGCTTGCCCGGGGCCGGTTGCAAAAGCAATCGCTTCCTGGCGCGCGGTGTCCGCGTCCATCGGCACTTTCTCCTCCAAATATTTTGCGGCTTGCTCAAGCGTGAACTTGCCGAGCGCGAGTTTCACGTCCACTTCCACGCGGAGCGCGCGGATCCCTTCGTTCGCGCCGGAGTCATAGTAATGCCGCCGAATCGGGTCTTCGTGTTTCCAGGAAAGACAAAGTTGGAAATAGTGGCCGGGAATTCCTTCGTGAACTGTGATCGGCCGCGGGTCCTCCGCAGTCGCGCGCCAGAAATAACCGAGGTTCCCTGATAGCGGATCGACATAGCGAACGCAATTCTCCTTCAGTCGCGACGGCGAAGTGAAGTCATCGGTTTCACCGAATCCTTCGAGTACATGCAAGTAGTCGGGCATCGGACGCATCGTGTAGTGCTGGACCCAATCGGGAACGGTGAGGATCCCATGGGTTTCAAGAAATTGGCGGATCAACAATTCCTTGACGGCTGCATCCTTGATCCAGCTGTCTGTGTTCCCCGCCAACTTCAGCGGAGGTACGTTGCGATTCCGTTCCTTTTCAAATGCTTCGAACGCGACCGCGCGATTCCATTCCTGCTGACCCATGGCCAAAAGTTCCTCCGGCGAGTAGGGAATCAACGCCACGTTTGTGAGAAAAAATATGTAGGCATCCCGATCAAGCGCCGTTTCTTTAGGAAGCGACGGCAGCTTTGCCTGAAGCTGCTGCCGAAATCTTTCGAGCGTCTCGGCCGCACGCTCCGTTGCGCCGTTCAACTCCTGTTCTTTGAGAGTTGTCGATCTTAGCAACGCCGTGGCCATTTCATGCAGGCGCTGCCGGATATTTTCCAGGGCCTGGATCGCAACGGTAGCAAACGGCGCGGGCGGATTCGTGAGATTCGCTTCGCCCTGCTGCAAAATCGCCGGAATATTTTCGATGCGCGTCAGAATCTCCTGGCTGCGCGCGGCATCATACGGCCCCGGAACAGTAAGCGCTTCGACCACCGGTGTGAGCGTCTGGGCAATGTAGAAGGTGGGATCTCGCTTCCATCGCGGATTGACGTCCAATTCCCAGTGCACGCGCGACAATGCCGAGCCGATCAATTTGTAATCGACCTGTTGCGGAACAGGCCAACCCCTAATATCGATCTTTTTCCAGCGCGCTTCGAACTCAGCAAGATCTTTGCGTTGGTTGTCGATGGCAGCTGCCGACCAATCGCGTACTCCACCCTGGCGCTCGACTCGGTTTACGTCATCGTCCGTGAACGGCGCGGACTTCGCCCGCCAGGCCCAAAAATCGTTAGCGAGTTTGTCGAGAGCTTCCGTTTGCGGGTTCTGCGTCGGTCTGTGCGAGCACGCGCAACTCAACACGAGCACGACCGAAATTAGCGCAGCCCAGGAATTCCTCATCGTTCACGTCGCTAATCCGCGGTTTTGCGGACTGTGATTAGTTCGACCTTCTCGCGCATCGGAATCGTTACGCCCCAGCGAAGATCGTAGTTCGCCGAGGCCGGAGGAGACTCTTTCGGAGGCGGCGATGGCGCCGGGGGCGGTGTTTGCGCAAACAACGCGAGCACAGCGGAGGCGACAATAAGAGCGAGCAAAACGGCGCAGCCGAGCGGCGGAGTTTTCATCAGCTGCGATTGAATCGAAGCATCTCAGCCGAAACAAGAACTTCCTTGCCTGCGGCGCCGATACTTCTTAAACGGATAAGATGCGAATCACGTCTCGTCTTTATTACTCTGTCGTCGTTGTAACCATTCTGTTCTCTGCTGCTGCCGCCGGTGCTGCTGATCAAACAATCGTGCTGAAAGCAGCGCGGATGTTCGACGGCAAATCAAAAGCGCTCGTGCAAAACGGCGTCGTCATCGTGCAGGCTGACAAGATTGTTGATGTTGGCAGTAATTTGCCCGGGATTCATGGACGCGCACACGCATCTGACGTCGGATTTTTCTGGAGATTTCAACAAGCGGCGGCTCGAGCAACTTGATTTGAATGTCTCGGAACAGGCAATCAGAGCAGTGGGGTATGCGCGCACTACGGTGGAAGCGGGTTTCACCACCGTGCGCGACGTGGGTAGCCGTTTCGTTAGCAGCCGTGAGTTCGTTGATGTTGCGTTGCGTAACGCCATCAATAAAGGCCTAATCGTCGGTCCGCGGATGTTGGTCGCAACCAAAGGAATCGGCGCGACTGGCGGCCATTTCGATCCGACGGGCGGGTTTCGTGATTTTCTCTTCGGGCGTGAACCGGATTACACTGATGGAATTGGCGATGGTCCGGATCAGATTCGCAAAGCTGTTCGATTCGAAGTGAAAAATGGCGCGGACGTGATCAAAGCGGCGGTTTCGGGTGGCGTTCTTTCGCTCGCGGATGAAGTGGACACGCCGCAATTAACGCCTGCAGAGATGACTGCGCTGGTTGATGAATCGCACCGCCTGCGCAAGAAGGTCGCGGTCCATTGTCACGGCGAGCAAGCGGCGCGTGAGGCAATCGAGGCCGGTGTGGATTCGATTGAGCACGGTTCGTTTATGAAGCCGGAAACGCTGAGATTGATGAAACAGAAGGGGACTTTTCTCACACCGACCTTGATGGCATCGGAATATATCATGGCCAAAATCGATCAATATCCAGCGGCGTTGCAGGCAAAGGCGAAAGCCGCTTACAATGCGCGTTCGGAAATGTTTCGCAACGCACTGAAGGTGGGGGTGAAAATTTCCTTTGGTACCGACGCGGCGGTTTTTCCGCACGGGCAAAACGCAAAGGAATTTGCATTAATGGCCGGACTTGGGATGGCGCCCGTTGACACATTAAAAGCCGCGACTTCGAGTGACGCAGAACTGCTCGGTATTTCGGAGAAAGTCGGAACGCTTGAGAAAGGCAAACTCGCGGATGTGATCGCAATGCCGGGCGATCCGACTGTGGACATTACTGCAACCGAGCGCGTCTCGTTCGTGATGAAGGAAGGTAAAATCATCAGGAACGGACGGCCTGCAGTACAGCCGGCCGGCGCCTCAGTGGACCCTCCGGACATCAGTTCCCCGGTTGATTAAAAGGCTCTGCGTTTTTGTCGGACTGAAGTTCGTTTTGACAAGGCGAAAATAGCCGCTAATTTCCGCGTCTCGCCGCTTTAGCTTTTATTAAGCGACCTGACTTTAAAGCAGGAGCCCCACCACTCTTAGCCAATGGCGGGGCACTTGAACTGCACGGAATCATGCAAAGAGATCGAAGTAAACGTTATCGCGCCGCCGTAGGTCAGATCGATCGGACCAAAGCGTACAATCTTTCCGAGGCTGTTTTGGCATTGAAGAAGATGTCTACGACAAAGTTCGATCAGACCGTCACGGTCTCATTCCGACTTGGTGTTGATCCGAAACAATCCGACCAGATGGTGCGCGGCACGTGTCCGCTTCCGCACGGCAGCGGTAAGCAGGTGCGCGTATTGGTTTTTGCGGAAGGCGCGGCTGCGAAAGCGGCCCAGGATTCGGGCGCGGAATATGTCGGATTCAAGGACATGATCCAGAAATGTCAGGAGGGCTTTCAGGATTTCGATGTGGCAATTGCCACGCCCGCGGCAATGGCGGAAGTGCGCAAGCTTGGAAAAGTTTTAGGACCGCGCGGATTAATGCCGAATCCGAAGGCTGGGACCGTGACCGATGACACGGCGAAGGCGGTGCAGGAAGTGAAGGCAGGCCGAGTCGAATTCAAGCTCGACAAGAATGGCAATGTCGCAGTACCGGTTGGAAAATTTTCATTTGAAGAAAAAGCGCTCGTCGAAAACGGAAACGCGGTGATCGAGGCTGTTGTCCGGGCGCGTCCGGCGACGGCGAAAGGACATTACCTGGAAAGTGTGACAATCAGTGCGACGATGTCCCCCGGTGTACATGTCGATCCAGCGCCGTACTTGAGAGTGTAGGCCGAAGGATCGATGATCTTTAGATCGATATCATGAGACCAGAAAAAACCAGCATCGTTTCAGATCTCTCCGAGAAATTGAGGCGCTCACCGTTTGTGCTCGTGACCGATTACCAACGCATGAAGGTCGGCGATTTTGGCGAATTACGAAACCGGCTCGCGCCTGCGGGGGCGGAGGTGCACGTAGTGAAAAATAATTTTCTTAAACGCGCGATGACTGATTCCGGTTTTCCCCATATGAGCGAGACGCTAATTGGCCAGACTGCTGTCGTGACGGGTGAAAATGACGTCGCGCCAGTTGCTAAAATTTTTAAGGCGTTTGCGGCCGAATTTAAAATCGCCGCGCTGAAGATTGGGTTTGTCGATCGCACCGTTCTCTCCACGACAGAATTGGAAATGTTGGCCGACCTTCCGCCGCGCGAAATTTTGCAGGCGCAATTACTAGGGCTGTTCCTTTCTCCAGCGACGCGTCTGGTACGTTTATTGAACGAACCAGCGTCTGCCCTGGCGCGGCTCCTAAAAGCGAAATCTGAACAGGAGGGCGCGTCCGCACAAGTAGCGACGTAAAGAATTTCCTCCCGTGATGGCGGGAGTGGAAGAAGACCAAAAAAAACGTCCGGGCTGATGGCTGTCGGCCTTAATTCTTCGAAAGCTTTCGGAGGCGGCGAACCGAGGAAAAGAAAATGGCAGATACAGATAAACTGGTGGACCAACTCAGCGGCATGACTGTTCTCGAGATTGCTGGATTGGTGAAACAACTCGAGGAAAAATGGGGTGTAAGCGCGGCTGCTCCAATGGCTGTCGCGGCCGGTCCCGCAGCGGCAGGGGCGGGCGGAGGCGCGGCAGCTGCTCCTGCGGAAGAAAAAAGCGCATTCGAAGTTGTGCTAACAGAAATGGGATCGAACAAAATCGCGGTAATTAAAGAAGTTCGCAGCGCTGTGCCCGGACTCGGGTTGGCGGAAGCCAAGGCGCTTGTCGAAGGGGCCCCGAAAACAATCAAAGAAGGCGTGACCAAGCAGGAGGCCGACGAGATGAAGAAAAAGATCGAGGCGGCTAAAGTCGAAATCAAATAATTCGTTTTTCACGGTCACCGTCGCATAAATTGCTTGCGCCGCGGCCGTTTTCGCTTAGACTTCGTTTCTGTTAGAGATAGGCAGACTTATTTTTAACCCGGCACTCGACGGCAAAATAAAAATTTGGCAACAGAACGGCGGAGGTCAATTTGACAAACCGCTGTTTTGGAGCCATTCTTGTGCCCCTCGCCCGTCGCTGATCCCGTAAAATCTTGCCCGTGTCGGCCACTATTGGGGGTGGCTGCTGCGAGGTTTAACCCTTGGTCTAGTGATTATGTCGGAACGCATTTACTTCGGAAGCATTAAGGAAGGCATCGAACCGCCGAACCTGATTGAGGTTCAGCTCAATTCATACGTCGATTTTCTCCAAAAAGATGCCCCTTTTTCCAAGCGGAAAAATCACGGATTGCAAGCAGTTTTCAAAGAGGTCTTTCCGATCGAAAGCTATGATGAAAAGGCAGTACTTGATTTTAGTCATTACGAGATCGGCGAACCAAAGTTGACTGCACTGGAGGCGCAGCGCGAAGGCCAGACTTACAGCGCGCCGCTACACGTCACTTTCCAGTTGCGAGAGGAAAAAGGCACCAAGGAAGAAAAAGTTTACATGGGCGAAATTCCGCTCATGACGCCGCAGGGCACTTTCGTGATCAATGGAGCCGAGCGTGTGGTGGTTAGTCAGCTGCATCGTTCTCCTGGGATCGCTTTTGAATCCACCATCCATCTCAATGGGAAAGTCCTCTACAGCTTCCGCATCATCCCGGACCGGGGCTCCTGGATTGAGGTGCAATTTGATACGGCCGATCTTCTCTACATTTACCTCGATCGACGCAAACGCCGCCGCAAATTTCTAGCGACCACTTTCCTGCGTGCGCTTGGGTACGGCTCTGACGAAGACGTCATTAAACTTTTTTATAACATCGAGGACCTCAAGTTGAGCGACAAGCTTGACGAAGAGAAGCTGGCCACCAAAGTGCTTACCGCGGAAATCCGCGATGGGGAAGTGACAGTAGCGCGCGCTTTCGAACCTCTCACTCTGGCGACAGTCCGCCAGATCATGGCCCTCAAGATTCACGAGGTAAAAGTGATCGATATTTCGCACGACGACACGGTCGTGAAGGCGCTCAGGAAAGACCCGGCCCACGACCAGGAAGAAGCACTGAAGGATATTTACCGGCGCCTCCGCCCCGGCGATCCGCCGACTGTGGCAAATGCTCGGGCTTTGCTCAAGAGACTCTTTTTCGATCCCAAGAAATATGACCTCGGACGCGTTGGCCGTTACAAAATCAATCAGAAGCTTGGGATCAATGTCGATTCGACCGAGCGTATTTTGACCGACAAGGATTTTATCGCGGCAATCAAGTATTTGATCAATTTGCGGCGGGGCGAAGGCACGCTCGACGATATCGATCATCTGGGTAGCCGTCGTGTGCGCACGGTCGGCGAGTTACTGGCCAATCAATGCCGTGTTGGTCTCGCTCGCACCGAACGTTTAGTCAAAGAGCGCATGACGCTGTTCGACATCAATGTGGACGGAATGACGCCGCAAAAGCTGATCAACCCCAAGGCGCTGAGTGCGGTTATCCGCGATTTCTTTGGCCGATCTCAGCTTTCACAGTTCATGGATCAGACGAATCCGCTCGCGGAGCTGACGCACAAACGCCGCTTATCCGCGCTCGGACCCGGAGGCCTGAGCCGTGAACGCGCCGGGTTCGAGGTGCGCGACGTTCATCCGTCTCACTATGGTCGTATTTGCCCGATCGAGACGCCGGAGGGTCCGAACATCGGTTTGATTAGTTCGATGAGCACTTTTGCGCGCATCAACGAATTCGGTTTTATCGAGACGCCATACCGTAAAGTGGAAAAGGGTCGCGTGACGGATCAAATTGACTATCTGACCGGCGACCGCGAAGAGAATTTTCTTGTCGCGCAGGCAAATGCACCGATCGACGGTCGATGACATTTCACCGGGGAAAAAGTTTCGGTACGCTATCGCGGCGATTTCCTTGAAGTCGATCCGTCGAAGGTCCATTACATGGATGTCTCGCCGAAGCAGCTTGTGTCAGTGGCCGCAGGGTTGATTCCATTCCTCGAACACGACGATGCGAACCGTGCCCTTATGGGCTCCAATATGCAGCGTCAGGGTGTGCCGCTCATTGTTTCCGAAACACCACTGGTGGGAACCGGTTTGGAGGAGAAAGTAGCGCGCGATTCGCATGCCGTTGTTCTGGCAACCGAGAGCGGCAAGGTCGCCTCGGTTACGGCGAACCAAATCGTCGTCACCAAAGATGGTCATCTGCCAGAGAGCAAAAAGAAACTAAAG
>QHOJ01000126.1 GCA_003218735.1 Verrucomicrobiota bacterium | reverse complement strand
TTCCTCATGGATTCACGAACGTCGGAAATAAGCCGAGCCGGCTTTTAGATACGATATTGCCGGGTCAGTTTGATAATTACTTTGTCGAATTGGCGGGGCTATTCACACGTGGAGAACCATCACAAGAGCAAAACGATGCGCTCTCCAGAAAATACCGGATCAAATATCTATAAGATAATTTAGTGAGAATTAGTAAGCCGCGATTCTGGGTCGCTGGCGAAGGTATCTTCTATACCAAACGCCAGAGACGAATGAAAAATGGATCAAGCACAATTCGAACGAGTGCTCATGCGATCGGCCACGGGTCAGTCGCGGCAAATCTGCCCGTTCGAGCCGCCAGAAAAAATGAAGAAGGCCAATATAGTCATCGCCGGCAGCGGCTTCGCAGGACTGTACGCGGCAAAGTATTTCGATAAAGGCCTGGCTCGCCGGGCGGATGTTGAAGTAACGCTGATCAGCCGCGAGAATTTTATTCTGTTCACGCCGATGCTGCACGAAGTCGCTGCCGGAGATCTGCATCCCAGTGACATCACTAATCCGCTCCGACGCATTCTACATCACGTGAAGGTTGTCGAAGCCGAAGTGCGAACAGTGGATCTTAAAGCGCGGCGATTGCTTTGCACAGGTGCTTTGGACAGCCTGCCGCTCGAGTTCAAATTTGATCATCTGCTTCTGACCCTCGGCTC
Source organism: Verrucomicrobiota bacterium (assembly GCA_003218735.1). GTDB lineage: Bacteria > Verrucomicrobiota > Verrucomicrobiia > Chthoniobacterales > UBA10450 > Udaeobacter. The sequence continues at coordinate 1,857 of QHOJ01000126.1, read as the reverse complement.
GGAAATAAACTTTTTCGATACGGAAGGCGTTCGCGAGTGGGCCGTGACCATGAAGAACCTGACTGATGCGGCGCTGCTACGTGATCGCATGGTAGCACTTCTGGAAGAGGCCAGTCTGAGGAGGGATGACACAGCACGCCGTGAGTTACTCACGTTCGTTACTGCTGGTGGTGGTTTTTCAGGCACCGAAACTACGGGCGCAATAAACGATTTCGTCCGCGAAACCGTCCGGTATTATCCGCAACTAGGTGAACACTTGGTTCGAGTGACTGTGGTTCACCCGGGGAATTTTCTCCTGCCTGAATTGGGCGAGGAACTCGGAAAATATGCCGAACGAAAATTGCGACAACGAAAAGTAGAAGTGATCAAGGGCACACGTGTGGCGGCCTACGATGGTTCTGTCGTTACTCTAAGCGACGGCACATCAATTTTGGCCCGGACGCTCATCTGGACCGCGGGTGTAAAGCCAAGTGCATGCATTGCTTCGCTGCCTTACGAGAAAGAGAGAGGCCGCCTCCGCGTAAATGAATATCTCGCGGTTCCGGGACTTGCCGGAGTGTGGGCAGCCGGTGACTGCGCCGCAGTGCCAGATGTGAGGAACCACAAGTTTCATCCGCCGACCGCTCAACACGGGCTGCGCGAAGGGTTGGTTGCGGCCAAAAACATCGAAGCCACGATCCTTGGTTGTCCGCTGAAGCCATTCGTGTTTACGACTCTTGGGCAACTGGCGACCATCGGCCGTCGCGCCGGCGTAGCGAAGGTATTTGGCCTGAAGTTTTCCGGCTTCATCGCCTGGTGGCTTTGGCGATCGGTTTACCTCGTGAAGCTTCCGAGTTTAGCCAAGAAGCTGCGCGTCATGGTGGATTGGACGCTGGATCTCTTCTTCGGCAGAGAAATCGAACAGACGCTCACCCCGCGGGATGTCGAAGCGCTAGCCGAAGTGCTAGCTCGACTTCGCGCGCGAGCGAAACAAGGAATACGAACAGCTGGAAAACCGGCACCGACCGCTTAGTTGCAGCTGTGACCATGATTGGCCGACGCGACGGGTTCCGCTCCTATGGCAATGAGAACTGGGAATTTGATCAGAACGGCCCGATGCGACTTCGGTTTGCCTTCGTCAATGATCGGCCGACTAAGCAGTGGGAGCGCAAGTATCATTGGCCGCGTTCGATCCGTGAACATCAGCGGGAGAAGACTAGGAATGATAAATCAATGGTTCTATGATTCGCACCGCCGGTTCGTTCGGCTCGGATGGAGCGGCTACCTTACAGGCAAGAACTCGACACAGGGAGGTGACCGATGAAGGCGATTGTGGTGACGGACCAGGCTGCGGGAACGGCCGGGGTGAAGTTGGTGGAGCGGCCCGAGCCGCAGGCGGCGATAAACGATGTCGTTGTTCAGATTCATGCGTCGGGATTCACCGGGGATGAGCTGTCGTGGCCCTCCACCTGGACCGATCGCGTCGGCCGTGACCGGACGCCGTCGATCCCCGGCCACGAACTGGCCGGAGTGGTCACCGCTCTCGGCTATGGCACGACGGGGCTGTCGATTGGACAGCGGGTGTTCGGCCTCACGGACTGGTATCGCGACGGCACGCTGGCGGAATATGTGGCCGTCGAGGCACGCAACCTCACGCCGCTGCCGGGCGACGTTGACTTCACGGTGGGTGCGGCCCTCGTGATGCCGGGTCTGACCGCGTGGCAGGGGCTGTTCGAGCACGGCCGCCTTCACGCGGGGCAGAGCGTCCTCGTGCACGGTGCGGCCGGCGTAGTCGGTTCGATGGCGAGCCAGCTCGCACGTGAAGCCGGCGCGTACGTCATCGGCACCGGGCGCGCTGGCGCCCGTCAGACGACACTC
>QHOJ01000125.1 GCA_003218735.1 Verrucomicrobiota bacterium | reverse complement strand
GTGACATTGCTCGCTGGGGCCGTGTCTTCGCCCTTTGCCGCTTGCGCCGCCGGTTGCACGGTAGAGGAGTAAACAATCGTGAGGTCGGCGTAGGCAGAAAAAAGAAAAGACGTGCTCAAGGCGAGCGAACAAAGCGCGATTTTCATACGCAAAACAGCTAGATGTCGCCTGCGCAAAATGCAAGGAGGCATTCCCCTTGATTGAGCGGCTAATGCGGGGTCAGCTGGCTATGAGAACGAGGATCCAGCGACGACTTATGACTTGGGTCCCACATCCAAACCCGTGAGAGAGTCGACGTTTCTCTGACAATTAGTCGTAATGGTCGAACGAGCACCGGCGTTTCGGCGACATGCTTCCCGCACGGTCAAATTAATTTACCTGATCGAACTCGGCTCCGAAATCGCGGCTTGATCATGTCAATTTTTGCGCCTTGAGCAGCTTGATGGCATCTCGCAATTCTGCCGCGCGTTCGTAAAGCTCCTTGCCGATGGCGGTTTCCATCTCGCGTTGCATGACCTCCAGCTTGGAGAGCGGACGTTTTGCTTTCACTTCCTCGAGCCATTCGTCAAGAAATGCGATCTCGGAGCTTTTGGATACAAGCTCGGGGAAATTTGAATGCTGGAAAAATTCCGCAATGGCGTCGCGCCCACGCTCAATCTCGGACATGGCTTCGCCGAATTTGCCCTGGGCGAGAAGGATCGATGCCTTGGCCCGTGTGTTCATCATGAGCACGTAGGGACGGAACTGTTGCAAGCTCCAGGAAAGCTCGTCGCGGTCAGTGTGCTCGGTCACGAAGGTGAAAAGATCGAGATTGCGCTGTGTGTCGCGCACTACGCCCGTGAAATCATTGATCTGGAAGAGACTTAAATAGCGATGATAATACTGGATGCCTTCCTGCTGGAGTTCGGCGCATTCTTCCGGCGTGAGTTCGTAATCTTCGCCCTTCTCTGCCGCGCGGATCGCCCGTCTCTGGTGATATTCGAGGAGCGATTCGCAGTTATGCGGACGCTGGCCATCGGGCCGTCCAATCATCTCCATTTGCAGCACGCCGAGATCGACCCGCAGTTGCAATTTCTCTCGACCATCAAGCCCGGCGATTTTGCGCACCTTGACGTTGCCATTCTCGTGCGGCCAATCCTTCAGGATCGTATTCAAATCCAAACTCATCGTAGCCGGAACATCGGACATTTAACCTTCGCTTGTCAATAATGTCGCGGTCAGCAAGGAAGTGAAGGTTACCTATCAATGAATCGTTCGATTGCCAAAGTTTGGCCTTTCGCGCAAGCTTCACCAAGTGGAGCAGGCAATCGACTCCTTCATCCGCTTCCTTGCGGTCGTGCGCGGTCTTTCGGAAAACTACCAGCTCTCCACCCAACGATCGCTTACTGATTTCGCGCAATGGCGCACCGCGGAAAAAAAGATAGAAGATCCCCGCACTGTAACCCTGGCACTCATGAGCGAATATCTGGCCGATCGCAAGCGCGCCGGGCTTTCTGCATCGTCGATTAAACTCATCGTGGTCGCATTAAAGATCTTCTTTCGCTTTCTCGCAGCCAAAGGCAGCGTGGATCGCGATCCCGCCGAAGCGCTCGCGCTGCCCCGCATCGAGCGTTACCTGCCCGAAACGCTTAACGAATTGCAGGTTGAGCAATTATTGGAAGGGATCGACACGAACGGGCCTCACGGATTACGCGATCGGGCAATGATCGAACTGCTGTATGCAAGCGGGTTGCGCATTTCCGAGCTGGCGAATGCGCGCCTGGAGAATTTCAATTTTGAAGAGCGAATTATGCGTGTGACCGGCAAAGGGAATAAAACACGACTTGTCCCGGTTGGCCGCAAAGCGTGTGAGGCGCTCGCAGCCTATTTGTCCACCGAACGACCAAAATTTGTGAAGCGCCGTAGCAGTAGCGAGATTTTTCTTTCCGAGCGCGGGACAAAATTAACAACGGCGCGTATCTGGCAGATTGTGAAAAAACATGCCCGCCAGTCCGGATTGGAGAAAAATATTTATCCGCATCTTCTCCGGCACAGTTTCGCGACGCACCTGCTCGGAAATGGCGCTGACCTGCGCATCATCCAAGAAATGCTCGGGCACTCAGATATTTCCACGACGCAGATTTACACGCACGTCGATCAACAGCGACTGAAAGCCGTGCATCGACAATTTCATCCGCGCGCATAGCGTTCACACCTCTTTTCTCATGAGAAGAATCTTGTTCCTCGTGATCGCCGGCGTGGCCGTCGCAGTCGCCATGTGGTACGCCTGGCGCATTTCTCAAAAGACTTCGAGCGAGCCTGTCAGCATGCTTCTTCCACGCGAAACGATTTTTCTGGTGCACCTACCAGATTTCGGCCGGGCGCGCGATCAATGGCATCATTCCGATCTTTATCTGCTCTCCCGCGAACCAGCCGTGCAGGATTTTCTTCGCAAGCCGCTGTCGAAAGTCCCAAAAAAAGACGCGGCTTCTCAAACTCTGCGGGATTTCGAACAGCTCGGTCCAAAAGATGCCTTCCTCGCGTTGACTTCGATCGATAATAACAATCCGAAATTTGCAGGCGGCTTCCGCTTCCGGGGCAGCCCCGAAGACGCGGAGCGAATGATCGGCAAATGGCGATCGAACTTCTTGGAGAAAAATCCGGGCGCGAAGCGTGAAAAGCTTCAATACGAACATCACGACATTGAAATGATCGCCGCGACTCCGTTCACATTGGCCGCGGCGTACGATCGCCCATGGTTTTTCGCCGCGACCGATCTGGCGGAATTGAAGACGATCCTCGATCGCGCCGACGGACGCGTTAAAAACTCAAAGGATGCACTCGACGCGGACGAGGCATATCGCGCAGCGGCTGCTCACATGCCGTCGAGCTACGCAGCGTTTTTTTATCTGCAATTGAAGACGTTTTCCAAGCGAATTGCTGCGCTCCGCGCCGCAATCCAATCGCCGGTTTCGCCTA
>QHOJ01000124.1 GCA_003218735.1 Verrucomicrobiota bacterium | reverse complement strand
GGCGTCCATTTTGCGCCCGAAGCGAACGCGCTCGCGGTTGGATGGAAGGCAATGATGCGGCCGCTTAGCGATTTTGCCGCGACGTCCGCTCTGCCTCAATTCGCGTTGATCACCCTTATTGCCTCCAAAGAAACCGAGAGCAGATCGGTGAACAAACTTTATCGGGGCCTCCGCAAGGCCGCGGCGCGCTTCAAAATCAACATCGTCGGCGGAGAAACGAGCAGCACGCTGGGGCCGGTTGTTATTTCGGTTAGCGTGGTGGGATTTGTTGAGAAAGACCGCAGGGTATCACGTCGGGGCGGCAAAGTTGGCGATGATCTTTTTGTGACCGGCACGCTTGGCGGCGCCGTCAAGCGAAAGCATTTGCAATTTGTCCCGCGGATTGTGGAATCGCGCTGGTTGACCAAACACTTTTCGATCCACGCCATGATGGATTTAAGTGACGGGCTTGGCGCCGACCTTCCACGCCTCGCGCGCGCCAGCAAAGTCGGGTTCACGATAGAGATGGAGAGGTTGCCGCTCAATCGCGGTATAAGAATCAACGATGCAATTTCCGAAGGGGAGGATTACGAGTTGCTCTTCGCCATTTCGCCGCGCGACAGCGCTTGTTTGGAACGATGCTGGCAAAAACGATTTCCGAGGGTGCGGTTGACCCGAATCGGTCGGTTAAATCGAAAATCGAAAATCGACAATCGCCAATTGCAAGGTGGCTACGTTCATTTCCAATAGCCCGGCTGAAACCGAGGCAATCGGTCGCCAATTCGCGAAAGAGCTTAATGTGGGATCGATCCTGGCGCTCGAAGGCGAACTGGGGAGTGGAAAAACTCAATTCACCAAGGGCCTCGTCGCAGGGCTGGAAAGCAGCGCTCCCGTAACCAGTCCCACCTTTACAATCGTTCACGAATATCCGGGTGGGCGTTTACCCGTTTATCATTTCGATTTTTTTCGCCTCGAAAATCGAGAATCGGTCGCGCAGCTGGGACTCGACGATTATTTTTTTGGCGATGGTGTTTCCGTGATCGAATGGCCGGACCGGTTTCCCGAATTCATTCCCAAGCAAGCGCGCTGGATTTTGTTTGAGATCAGGTCAGAAAACGCGCGAATGATAAACATTAAATGAAAATTCTTGCGCTCGAACTTTCCACTGCGCGCGGCAGCCTCGCCTGGCTGAACGACACGGTCGATCTTGTCGTGGTCGAATGGCCCAACGATCGCAAGAATTCCGGTGCGTTTTTCGAAAATCTCGCGCAGGTCCAGGAGCAATTCGGTTCGCCCGATACAATCATTGTCGGACTTGGCCCCGGTTCGTACGCAGGGACGCGAATCGCAATCTCGGCTGCAATCGGGTTACAAGCCGCTTCCAAAGCACGACTGCTCGGCCTTCCTTCAATTTGTGCAATTGAAAACCGAGACTACTGCGTCATCGGCCATGCTCGCCGGCAATCGTTTTTCTTCGCGCGCATCCGCAACCAGGAGGTGATTGAGGGTCCAAGTTTGTTCAGTGAAGCAGACTTACAAAGCAAGCTCGACGCGCTCCGGGATGACGTGCCAATCTTTTGTTCCGACTCGCTCCCGCAATTTCCGCTTGCGGTTATCGGTTATCCTTCCGCAGAACTCCTGGCGCGACTTGCTCACGATTCAAATCGCAGTTTTAAATTGCCTCCGCTCGAACCGATTTATTTGCGGGAGCCGCACATTACATTGCCAAAAGCTCAAAGAATCGCGTCATGACCACAGCAATTTATCGATGCTGGGCGGAAATTGATCGAGGCGCCTTGCAGCACAATGCAGCCGTTGTGCGCGAGCGTATTGGATCGGCCGAGCTTCTCGCCGTTGTCAAAGCGGATGCTTACGGGCACGGCATGATTGGCGTGGCCCAGGCGCTGGTGGACGATGCGCAATTATTCGGCGTCGCAAATCTGGAGGAGGCGATCGCGCTGCGAAACGAAGTCTCTCATCCGATTATCATCCTTGGCCCGGCCCTTCCCGAAGAAAGATCGACAATCATGGAGCGCGGATTCATTCCTTCGATTTCGACGTTCGCAGAAGCACAAGATTTTTCTCAACTCGCAGGATACGCGGCCATTCTCATCAATTTCAAGATCGACACCGGCATGGGGCGCATGGGCGTTCCGGAACCGGACGCTGTCGCAGTTTTCAAAAGAATCTCAGCACTTCCAAACATCAAAATCCACAGCATCTCGACGCATCTTCCTGTTTCGAACGAGGATGCGGAGTACACGCGCGATGAGCTCTTGCGATTTGGACAAGACGTGAAAAAACTTCGGGCCGAAATCCCTGGCGATTATAAAGCCCACGTATTGCAAAGCGCGGGCGTGCTCGCGTTTAATGAGCAGATTTTCGACATCGTGCGCGCTGGTATCGTGCTCTACGGAATTTCGCCCCTGCCAGAGTTTCAAAAACTTCTCAAACCGGTGATGACATGGAAAACGAGAATTGCTCTCGTGCGTGATATGCCCAAGGGCAGCTCCATCAGCTACGGCCGAACGTTCATTACTCCGCGAAAGATGCGCATCGCAACGCTGTCGGCTGGTTATGCCGATGGTTATCCGCGACATCTTTCCAATCGTGACGCCGCGGTTTTGGTTCGCGGTCAACGATGCCCACTCCTCGGTCGCGTGACGATGGATTTGATAATGATTGACGTGAGCAAAATCGAGAACGTGCACGTCGGCGATGAAGTGGTGTTAATGGGTCGCGACGCGAACGAGGAAATTTCCTGCGCCGAACTGGCCGATCGTGCCGGCACAATCACGTGGGAAATTATTACCCGGATTGGCAGCCGCGTTCGGCGCGTTTATGTTTGATCGGCAATGTTCCAGATCATCTTCAATGAATTGAGCGCAGCAGAAATATCGGCGCTGCCGAAGAAATTGCAGCTCGACCTGCTGGCTGAGTTCCAAATTCTGCCGGAGGACCTCGATCATCTCGACTCGAAGCGATTCGGCGTGATCGAGCGCGAAGGAAAAAAGTTATATCGCTATCGGGCGAAAGATTACCGAA
>QHOJ01000053.1 GCA_003218735.1 Verrucomicrobiota bacterium | reverse complement strand
TGCTCGTCGCGTTCATGCCTTGGAATGGCTACAACTTCGAAGACGCCATCATGATTTCGGAGAAAGTGGTCAAGGAAGACATTTACACTTCCATCCACATCGATGAATTTGAGATTGGGGCGCGCGATACAAAGCTCGGGCCGGAAGAAATTACGCGCGACATTCCAAATGTTAGTGAGGAGGCTTTACGCAATCTCGGCCTCGATGGGGTAGTGCGGGTCGGCGCTGAAGTTAAGCCAGGCGACATTCTCGTCGGTAAAATCACGCCGAAGAGCGAAACCGAGCTGGCACCGGAAGAACGTCTCCTCCGGGCGATTTTTGGCGAAAAAGCTGCTGACGTGAAAGATACGTCGTTGACAGTGCCATCTGGAACCTACGGCATTGTGATGGACGTAAAGGTTTCATCGCGCCGTGAGGTTTCGCGGGAAAAACTCACGCCGACCGAAACAAAGCGGCAGCTCAAGACAATCAACGAAGAAAATAAGCGCAAGAAAGACGATTTGACCGAGCAGTTGACGGACTCGCTTTCAAATATCCTACTGGGCGAAAAAATCCCGCTTGATGTCGTAAATGCTGAGACTGGCGAAATCATTATTCCGGCTAATCGCAAAATCACGAAGACATTGTTGCGAAAGCTCGCGATGGTTCACGATCATATCGAGATCGATCCGAGTCCGATCCGTAACAAAATCCGTGAGATCATCGCCTCGTATGAACACAAATTCGCGGAGTTGGAGCTCGAACGCGAGCGCGCGACGGATCGAGTGGAGAGCGGAGATGATATCGATCCGGGGATCATCAAGCAGGTCAAGGTTTATATCGCGAGCAAGCGCAAGCTGAGTGTCGGCGATAAGATGGCAGGGCGTCACGGCAATAAGGGCGTCGTTGCGCGCATCGTTCCTGAAGAAGATATGCCGTTCCTGGCGGACGGAACACCGGTGGAGATCGTGTTGAATCCGCTCGGTGTCCCAAGCCGTATGAATGTCGGTCAGGTGTTGGAAACGCATCTTGGAGTGGCAGCAAAGGCGCTTGGATTCAAAGTGGCGACTCCGGTGTTCGACGGAATCGCGGAGAAAAAGATTCGCGAGTATCTACACGACGCTAACAAAAAGGAAGGTTTCTCCTGGGTGCAGGAAACTGGTAAAGCGCGACTCTTTGATGGGCGCACCGGCGATCCTTTCGATCAGGAAGTTGTGGTTGGCTACATCTATATGATGAAGCTTGGCCATCTGGTCGCAGACAAGATCCATGCTCGCGCGGTGGGGCCGTACTCGCTCGTTACACAGCAGCCGCTCGGCGGGAAAGCGCAATACGGTGGGCAACGCTTCGGGGAAATGGAGGTCTGGGCCTTGGAAGCGTATGGCGCGGCCTACACGTTGCAGGAATTGCTCACTGTAAAGTCCGACGACGTACAAGGCCGCACTCGGATCTACGAGTCAATCGTTAAAGGCGATAACTCCCTCGAAGCCGGCACACCTGAATCTTTCAACGTTCTCATCAAGGAAATGCAGAGCCTCGGCCTCGACGTAAAGGTCGGCGGCCAGGCCCCCAGCAGTGTCTTTGATCACGTGGCGTAATTTTTTAGATCGACAATCACATAAGACAATCATGAACGAACATTCCTGGCGTGAGTTAGTGGGCGAAGAGCGTCCCGTGGGTTTTGATCAAGTCGCGATTGGCGTCGCGTCGAGCGACACGATGCGATCGTGGAGCAAGGGAGAAGTCAAAAATCCAGAGACAATTAATTATCGCACCTTTAAACCGGAGAAGGGCGGACTTTTCTGCGAGCGAATTTTTGGTCCGACGCGCGACTGGGAATGCTCGTGCGGAAAATATAAACGGATTAAGCACAAAGGCGTGATTTGCGACCGCTGCGGTGTCGAGGTCACACTCGCCCGGGTTCGCCGTGAACGCATGGGCCATATCGAACTGGCGGTGCCCGTTTCGCACATTTGGTTCTATAAGTGCATGCCGTCGCGGCTCGGGCTCATGCTTGACATGAGCGCGCGGCAGCTCGAACGCGTGATTTATTACGAGGACTACATTGTCATCGATCCCGGCAAGACTCCGCTGCAAAAGACACAGCTCCTGAATGAAGTCGAGTATCGTGAGGCGCAGGAGCAATACGGCGAAGATTTCGTTGCCGGCATGGGCGCGGAGGCGGTAAAGAAACTTCTAGCCGAGATTGATCTCAACAAGCTCAACAAAGAGCTCGAAAAGGCGATGGGCGCGACGAAGAGCAAGCAGATTCGCAAGAAGCTGGCGAAGCGCCTCAAGCTCGTTCAAGGGTTCCAAAATTCACACACGCGCCCCGAATGGATGATTCTTGAGGTCTTGCCGGTCATCCCGCCGGATTTGCGTCCGCTCGTCCCGCTCGAAGGCGGGCGTTTTGCGACTTCGGACCTAAACGATCTTTATCGCCGGGTTATTAATCGCAATAACCGACTCAAAAATCTGCTTCTGCTCAAAACTCCGGACGTCATTATTCGCAACGAAAAGCGGATGTTGCAGGAGGCCGTTGATGCTTTATTCGACAATGGCCGGCATGGCCGCGCCGTCACCGGCGCGGGCAATCGTCCGCTGAAATCACTGAGCGATATGCTCAAGGGCAAAGGCGGACGTTTCCGTCAAAACTTGCTCGGCAAACGTGTCGATTACTCGGGCCGCTCTGTTATTGTCATCGGCCCTGAGCTGAAACTTCATCAGTGCGGTCTGCCGAAAAAGATGGCGCTCGTTCTGTTCGAGCCATTCATCATCCGCCGGCTAAAGGATCTCGGTTATGTGCACACGGTGCGCAGCGCGAAAAAAATGATTGAGCGCCAGACGCCGGAAGTCTGGGACATTCTTGACGAAGTCACCAAGGGTCACCCGGTGTTGCTCAATCGGGCGCCGACTTTGCATCGATTGTCGATCCAGGCATTTGAACCACAATTGATCGAAGGCGAAGCCATCCGCATCCACCCGCTCGTCTGCACGGCTTACAACGCGGACTTCGACGGCGACCAAATGGCTGTCCATGTGCCGCTCTCGGTGGAAGCGCAAATGGAAGCCCGTATGCTCATGCTCGCTCCGAATAACATCTTCTCTCCATCGAGTGGCAAACCGATCACGACGCCATCCCAGGACATCACGCTCGGCTGTTATTATCTGACACAAAATCCACGGCGTGCCGTAGGAAGTGACGGCGACGGACGTCTTTCGCTTTTTTCGGATGCGACCGAAGTGGAATTTGCCATGGCCGAGGGAAGTATTCGGACGCACGATCGCATCCGGATCAAGAATCCCGATCACGGCCAGCAAACGACCTTTGGAAATGCCGAGGCAAAGGTCATCGAGACCACAGCGGGTCGTGTCATCTTCAACGAGATTTGGCCGAAACAGCTGGGATTTTTCAACAAGGCAGCGGGCAAGAAACAACTTAGCGATATTATCTGGCGTTGTTACCAAATTGCTGGCCCGGCCGAAACGGTCGCGACGTTGGATAAATTGAAGGAACTCGGTTTTGCGGAAGCGACCAAGGCCGGCATCTCGATTGGGATTTCGGACATGATCATTCCGAAAGAGAAACAAACCGAACTCGAAAATGCTTACAAGCAGATCCGGCAGGTTGAACAACAATATCGCAAAGGCATCATCACCGATGGCGAGCGTTACAATAAGATTATCGACATCTGGACCCACGCCGGCGATGAAATTTCCAGCGTAATGTTTCGCACCCTCGAACACAACGAGGGCCGCAAGGAACTCAATCCTGTTTACCTCATGGTTGATTCAGGCTCACGCGGAAATCGGCAACAGGTGCGGCAACTCGCGGGCATGCGCGGTTTGATGGCTAAACCATCGGGAGAAATCATCGAGCGACCCATTACTTCGAACTTTCGAGAGGGCCTGAGCGTGCTCGAATATTTCATCTCCACGCACGGAGCGCGAAAAGGACTTGCCGACACGGCACTCAAAACGGCGGATTCCGGATATCTTACTCGTAAACTTGTGGACGCCGCGCAGGACGTGATCATCAATAAGGATGATTGCGGGACCGTAAATGGTATCGTCGTGCGCTCGATTTACGAGGGCGACGAGGAAGTTGTCGATCTTAGTCAGCGCATCATTGGTCGAGTGAGTTGCGAGACGATCGCGGACCCGGTGGACAAGAAAAAGAAAATCGTCAAGGCGAATCAGTTGATTGATGAAAAAATCGCGGCGGAGCTTCAGCGCGTCGGGGTGGAGAGTTTAAAGATTCGCTCAGTGCTGACCTGCGAATGTGGTCGCGGCGTTTGCGCGATGTGCTACGGACGCAATCTTGCTACGGGCCAGTTCGTCAAACTCGGCGAAGCCGTTGGGATCATTGCGGCACAATCAATCGGCGAGCCCGGGACGCAATTGACGATGCGGACATTCCACATCGGCGGAACGGCCAGCCAGACTTTCAAGCAACCGATCATTAAGGCGAAAAACGATGGAACCGTCCGATTTAACGACCTGCGAACCGTGCAAGCGCTCGATGGCAGCTGGATTGTTCTGAACAAAAACGGCTCGATAAGCGTGCACAATGCGGAGGGCCGCGAGCTCGAGAGTTACAACGTTGTTATCGGTTCCATGATCTCCAAGGATGACGGTGCCTCAGTTAAGAAAGGCGAGACCTTTGTGCAGTGGGACCCGTACAACGTGCCGATTCTCACTGATAAGGGCGGCAAGATCGAATTCCGCGATATGATCGCCGGCGTGACGGTCAAGCGTGATGTTGATGAAGCCACCGGCCTCATGGGCACCGTGATCATTGAGCACAAGGAGGATTTACATCCGCAGATTGTCATTGTGGGTGACAAGAAGGAAGTGCTTGCGAGTTATTCCATTCCGGCGGGCGCTCACGTGATCGTGGAAGAAGGACACAAGGTGCGCGGAGGTGCGTTGCTGGCAAAAACACCGCGAAAAGTGGCGAAGACAAAGGACATCACCGGCGGTCTGCCGCGTGTGGCCGAGTTGTTCGAGGCGCGTCGACCAAAGGATGCGGCTGAGATTGCCAAGATCGATGGAATAGTCGAGATGGGCGGAACAGTTCGCGGGAAGCGGCGGCTTATTTTGAAAGATCCCGACACTGGCTCAGAGGAAGAACATCTCATCTCGCTCACAAAACATATCATCGTCTTCAAAGGAGACTTCGTGAAGAAAGGTCAACAGCTTACCGAAGGTCCGGTTGTTCCTCACGAAATCTTGGAAGTCTGCGGGCCGCAAGACCTGCAGGAACACCTGGTTAATGAAGTGCAGGAGGTTTATCGCCTGCAAGGCGTGGAGATCAACGATAAGCATATCGAGATCATCGTGCGGCAGATGCTGCGCAAAGTGAAGATTACTGATCCAGGCGACACTTCATTGCTTTGGGGCGATCAAGTCGATCGGCTCGATTTTGAAGCGGAGAACCAGCGCGTAGTTGAGCAAGGGGGAAAGCCAGCCGAAGCCACACCTGTGCTTCTCGGTATCACGAAAGCTTCGCTCGAAACCGACAGCTTTATTTCCGCAGCATCGTTCCAAGACACGACCCGCGTGCTTACCGAAGCGGCAACGCTTGGCAAAGTCGATCGGCTGCGCGGCTTCAAGGAAAACGTGATCATGGGTCACTTGATTCCAGCTGGTACGGGATTCCCGCAGCACCGCGAGATCAAACTCGTGGAGAAAGGTGAACCGATCGGCGCTGCGGTGATGGAAGAGCCAGAAGCGCAGCCGGCGATTGGGTAGTCTTGCGGCGATGGAGTAGTGGAGTAATGATCGCGAATAAGAGGCATTACTCCGCCGCTTCATTACTCCAATACTTCTGCTCTTGATGTCGATCGTCACTAAGACTGGCGACAAAGGTGAAACCTCGCTAATGTACGGCCGACGCGTGTCGAAGGCCGATCCGCACGTCGACGCTTATGGCTGTATTGACGAGCTGACTGCTGCGCTCGGCCTCGCGCGATCCATTTGCGGCGACAAATTTGTTTCGGAACAGGTTTTCGCCGTGCAAAAAGATTTAATCGTTGTGATGGGCGAGCTGGCGACAACCCCACAAGATCGAGAACGCTATCTTAAAGATGGGTTCCATGTCACCACGCCAACGATGGTTGATCGAATCACAGCACTGGTTGTCGATCTTGAGAAAGATAAAGCGCTTTACCCCAAAAATTGGGTGATTCCCGGTGGAACAGCCGTCTCTGCTGCGCTCGATTTCGCGCGCACAACCTGCCGTCGCGCGGAACGCCACGTCGCTGCTCAAGCCGCGGACGAACAAAGCTTTAACTCGGAAATCTTGCGCTATCTTAACCGTCTTTCAGATCTTTGTTGGGTTCTCGCCCGCTATGCCGAGAAGAATATGAAACCGGAGACTGCATGAACATTCCGTTTGCCTTTGCGCCGGGCGTGTAGCACCTTTCGCGTCCGCCGTTTCCCCCCGATTGCATGATTTTTATGGCTGAGACAACTGAACTAGTGCCTGAGCTTCTTGAAGCGGGCGTTCATTTCGGGCACCAGACCAAGCGTTGGAACCCGAAGATGAAGCCTTACATCTTCGAGAAGCGGAACCAGATTTACATCATCAATTTGGATGAGACCGTTTTGCAACTGCGTCGCGCGACGGAGTTTCTCCAGGAAGTGGCGCGCCGTGGCGGGAAAATCTTGTTTGTCGGCTGTAAGAAGCAGGCACAGGAAGCGGTCAGGGAAGCCGCGGTGGCTTGCGCGCAATTCTATGTCAATCAGCGCTGGCTCGGTGGAACGCTGACTAACCTGACCACCATTCGCAAAAGCATTGGGCGATTGAAGTACATCGAGCAGATCGAGCAATCGCCGGAGTACAAGAAAATGGGAAAACAGGAACTAGCGGCGCTTAATCGCGAAGCTGCGAAACTCCGTCGCAATCTTGATGGAATAATTGAGATGTCGCAGTTACCGGATGCGCTGGTCGTAATCGATACTACCCGCGAACAAAATGCGGTAAATGAGGCGCGACGCCTCCAGATCCCGGTCGTCGCCATTGTGGACACTAATGCCGACCCAGAGTTGATTGATTATCCAATCGCCGGAAACGACGACGCGATCCGCGCGATTCGCGTGATTCTGCAGAAGCTCGTTGACGCGCTTGTTTCGGCAAGCAGCGAAGCGCGAATTCGCGAGCAAGTCGAGATGGCGGGTGTCTCCGCATAGCGGCGCCCTCATGCTCGATCGGGGGGATGAGGAGTATCCCTCTTCTTTAACATTTAATCTATTGCCGACTGAACTCTCATGAAAACAACGACCGAGATCGATTCACAGTTGGTCAAGCAACTTCGCGAAAAGACCAATGCCGGTTTTATGGACTGTAAGCGCGCTCTCACCGAGAGCGGCGGTGACTTGGAAAAAGCCGAGGCGATCTTGCGAACCAAAGGCATCGCCAGCGCCGGGAAAAAAGCCTCTCGTGCTACAAAAGAGGGTATTGTGGCTTCTTACATCCATTTACAAGGGAAGGTGGGCGTGCTCGTGGAAGTGAATTGCGAAACCGATTTTGTGGCCAGGAACGAAAATTTTCGCGGGTTCGTGAAAGATATTACTTTACACATTGCGGCGGCGCATCCGCTTTACGTAAGCCGGGAACAAGTACCCTCAAAGATTGTTGAGGCCGAACGCGCTATTTACGAGGCACAGGTCCGAGACAAACCGGCAAACGTGCTTGGTAAAATCGTCGAGGGTAAGCTCGACAAGTTTTACAGCACCGTCTGTTTGCTCGAACAAGCTTTTATAAAAAATCCCGACCAGACGATCAAAGAGCTTCTGAATGCGAAAATTGCTGAGCTTGGGGAAAACATTGTGATCCGGCGTTTCACCCGCTATTTGGTAGGCGAGCCACTTCCTGCGGAGGCGTGAGTTTCGAAGAGACGCGCGCCGTCGCGTCCCTGCTCGAGGAATCTCATTTTATCGGCGTAATTCGCGGTTAGTTTAACGTTGATGGGACTGACCGATTACAAGCGGAAGCGTGATTTCGGACGGACGTCCGAGCCGAAGGGCAGCAAGCCCAGGCCGAAAACCGTGCGGGGCGCGTCCCGTTTTGTGATTCAGAAACATGATGCGCGCCGGCTGCATTACGATTTTCGGCTGGAGATGGAGGGGGTTTTGAAATCCTGGGCCGTGCCGAAAGGACTTCCCTGGAAGCAGGGTGAAAAACATCTCGCGGTGGAAGTCGAGGATCACCCTGTCGATTACATCCAGTTCGAGGGCGTCATTCCCGAGGGACAATACGGCGGCGGCACGGTGATGGTGTGGGACCGCGGAAAATATTTCGTCTATGGTGAGCAACCGCTGAAATCGTTGCGGGATGGGAAACTACATCTCGTTCTTGAAGGCGAGAAAGCAAAAGGCGAATGGACCCTCGTGCGCATCCGCGGTCGCGATGGTGAAAAGAATCAGTGGCTGATCTTGAAAACAGGTTCGAGTGCGAAACCGGTTTCCAAAAAACGTGAGGATGAATCGGCCAAAACCGGCCGGACCATGAAACAGATCGCGAAAGATCGCGACGTAGAATGGGAATCCGACCGCGAAGAAAAAGACCAGAGTGCAACATCAACGTTGAAAACGCGGATAAAAGCCGCGCTTGCAAAAAAAGACGCGCCTGAAAATGAAACTGGAGGGCAGGCGCCTGTCCTGGTAAAACGTAGGAATGGCAGCCGGAGCGGCCGCCCTACGAAGCCGATTGTCGATCTGCCTTCAGCAAAACCGCGCTTCATTCAGCCAATGAAACCGCGGTTGCTGGAAAAACCCCCGACCGCAGGCGATTGGATCTACGAACTCAAATTCGATGGAATCCGTGCGATCACGGTCAAGATCGACAAGAAAGTGTCGTTGCTGTCGCGCAACGAAAATGAATTGGCCAGACGTTTCCCGGAAATTGTCGAGGCGATAAAGAATTTGCCTGCGCGCGAGTGCGTGATCGACGGCGAAGTCGTTGCCCTCGATAAAGAAGGGCGCTCGTCATTTCAACTTTTACAGGCTCTCGAGCTGGAAGGGCGAAAACCACCTGTCCGTTTGTATGTTTTCGATTTGCTGCAACTCGACGGTAAGGGCCTCATAAGACTTCCCCTCTCGCAACGAAAAGATTTGTTGGAAAAACTTTGCGAAAATATCGGGGATCCGATCCGTTTCTCGGGCGAGATTGGTTCCGACGCGACCAAGTTGCTGGCGGAAGTGAAGCGGCGTGGTCTGGAAGGTCTTATTGGCAAGCAACGCGATTCGGGGTATGAACCGGGGCGCCGCAGCGGTGCGTGGGTCAAGCTCAAATGCGTAAACCGGCAGGAATTCGTCATCGGCGGTTACACGCCGCCGCAGGGATCGCGCAAATACTTTGGCGCAATTCTCGTCGGCTATTATAGGGATAAGAAACTTTTATTTGCCGGAAAGGTTGGCACCGGTTTTACCGGAAAGTCATTGTCCATGTTGCATAAGAAATTCGGACAAGAAGAGCGCGATGATTGTCCCTTTGTCGATCTCCCGTCGAAGCAAAACGGAAAATGGGTGCAAGGAATCACGCCCTCGATGATGCGCAAAATGCATTGGGTAAATCCGGTCTTCGTATCCGAAGTCAAAT